>CADBPL010000018.1 GCA_902796535.1 Oscillospiraceae bacterium | reverse complement strand
GTGCCGTATTTGCTCGTCATTTCAAAGAGGAGCTTGTTGTTTTCGGTTTCGGACCAGTCAAAGTCGCGGGTGATGGAATAGGTCGGGATCGGATACTGGAAGCCGCGGCCGTTGGCGTCGCCTTCGATCATGATCTCGATGAACGCCTTGTTGACCATGTCCATCTCTTTTTTGCAGTCCTTATATTTGAACGGCATCTCCTTGCCGCCGACGATGCAGTTCAGCTCGGCAAGGTCGTCGGGCACCGTCCAGTCCAGCGTGATGTTGGAAAACGGCGCCTGCGTGCCCCAGCGCGAGGGGGTGTTCACGCCGTAGATGAAGGATTCGATGCACTTCTTGGTCTCGTCATAGGTCAGGTTGTCCGCCTTGACGAAGGGGGCAAGATAGGTGTCGAACGACGAAAACGCCTGCGCGCCCGCCCATTCGTTCTGCATGATGCCAAGGAAGTTGACCATCTGGTTGCAAAGCGTTGCAAGGTGCTTTGCCGGGGCGCTCGTGATCTTGCCGGTCACGCCGCCGAGACCTTCCTGAATGAGCTGCTTGAGCGACCAGCCGGCGCAGTAGCCGGTGAGCATGGAAAGATCGTGCAGATGAAGATCGGCGTTGCGGTGCGCGTTGGCGATCTCATCATCATAAATCTCGCTGAGCCAGTAGTTGGCGGTGATGGCGCCGGAATTGCTCAGAATCAGACCGCCGACGGAATAGGTGACGGTCGAATTCTCTTTGACGCGCCAGTCGGTAACCTGAACATAGCTGTTCACCAGCTCTTTATAATCGAGGATGGTGGACTTCATGTTGCGGATCTTCTCGCGCTGTTTCCGGTAAAGGATGTAGGATTTGGCAACATCAGCATAGCCGGACTGGATCAGGATGGATTCCACGCTGTCCTGCACGTCCTCCACGCTGATCATGCCGTCTTTGATTTTTGGCTCAAAGTCGGCTGTTACGCGCAGAGCGAGCAGATCGATGATGTTGTCGTTATATTGCTTGTCGTTGGCTTCAAAAGCCTTGCGGATGGCGGAGCTGATCTTGGCGATGTCAAATTCCGCAATTTGACCGTCGCGCTTGATAACCTGATACATGCTTTCCTTCTCCTTACTCTGTCAATTGTGTTTCACAAAGGCCGATATTCATTGTAGCACAATATATTGTGGTGTGTCAAGATGTATTGCACACAATATGCCAAAAAAGTTAATCGACACCTCGCAAGAAAGTGTTGGGAATATAGGGCAGCAAAAGGCTGCGGAATTGCTGCATTTGAGCCGGCGTGTAAGCGGAAAACCCGCCGCCGATCAGATCGCCCGAATCCTTGAACGCCTGTAAATACAGCCTTTTGGCGCCTTTGAGCCAGCGGCCGATTTGTTCAAAATCCGCCGCGCTGTGCAGCTCCTTCACGACCGTGGTGCGGAATTCATAGTCAACCGCGCCGTTCATCAGCAGGTCGATGCTTTTTTGAACGGGAGCAAGGTCAAACCCTTCGACGCCCACGGTTTTGGCATAGGATTCCGGCGCGTTTTTGATATCCATCGCCACATAATCAACGAGGCCTTCGCTGAGGATGCGGGAGAGATGATCGGGAAAACAGCCGTTCGTATCCAGCTTCACGGCGTAGCCCTGCGCCCGCACGCGGCGAATAAAATCTTCCATGTCGGGCTGCAGCAGCGGTTCGCCGCCTGTGATGGCGACGCCCTCAAGAATGCCCCTGCGTTTTTTCAGCAGATCGAAAACCTCCTGCTCGGCAATCGGCTCCACTTCGCTCAGCCCGGTCACCAGCGAGGCATTGTGGCAAAACGGACAGCGCAGATTGCACCCGCCGGTAAACACCGTGCAGGCCATTTTGCCCGGGAAATCAAGCAGAGAGAGCTTTTGCAGGCCGAAAATGTTCATCGAACCGTTCCTTTCACCACAAGATATTGTGGAATTACGCACCGGTAACCCATTATAGCAAATCTGTTTGGTTCGTCAATGGGCAAAATAACCAAATTCAGCAACACAGAATTGGAACCATTCTTTCATCATAGCGGTTGCAACCTGCGGTGCTTTGATTTATAATGATTGAAAACAGCACCGCACAAATTGCGGCGCTCAAACTTTTATCTTTTGAGGTGACTTATGTCAGATATGCGATTCGGGATCTGCATGTCCTACCGGGACAGGCAGCGTCAATTAGACGGAAAGCTGGCGGGCGCGGATTATTGCGAGCCGTCGTTCCGCGATCTGGCTGCCGAAAACGCCGACAGCCTGAAGCAGTATCGGGAGCAGCTTGAGGAGATCGGCCTGCCGTGTGAATCGGCAAACTGTATGTTCCCCGGCGATCTTCCTCTGGTCGGGCCGAATGTGGATTACAAAAAAATCGACGAATACGTCGACCGGGGCGCTGAAAACCTCGCCACGCTCGGCGGCAGGGTCGTTGTGTTCGGCAGCGGCGGCGCCAGGCACTGCCCGGAGGAGTTTCCGAAGGAAAAAGCCTATGAACAGCTCCGCTTCGTCTGCGCCGAGCACATTGCGCCGTGGATGAAAAAGCACGGGCTGATCTGCGTCATTGAGCCGCTGCGCACACAGGAATGCAATATGGTCTACAATTCAAAAATCGCCTTTGATATTTGTAAAGCGGTCAATAAGCCCGAAATACAATTGCTCATCGATCTGTTCCATTTTCGCAGTGAAAACGAGCCGCTGGAACGGCTGGAGGAATACAGGGGCTGGGTCAGGCACGTGCATATTGCCAGCTCGATGAACGGCCGCCTTGTGCCGCAGGCGGACGACGGTGAGGATTACAGCGATTTCTTCGCCATGCTCCGCGCCATCGGCTACGAGGAAAAACGCATTTCACTCGAGGGGCGCTATAACGATTTTGCCCCGGACGCCAAAACCTCGCTGGCTTATTTAAAGACACTTTAACCCTTTAAGATCAAAATCGTGCGCGCAGATCGGGATCGACCTGATCTGCGCGCCTGTGCTTTTTGTTCCCTTTACGGCCGGCCTTAACCGATGAGAATTCTCTCGTTCGGCCGCTTAAGCGGAATGCTCGTGCGCTTTTCGGCAAAGGTCACCATCATGGTCAGGCCGCCTATGCGGCCGCAGAACATCAGCAGGATCAGCACGATCTGCGACGCGGCGGAAAACTGTGAGGTGATGCCGGTGGAAAGCCCCACCGTACCGGCGGCAGACACGGTTTCAAACAGAATGGCCTGAAGCGGGAAGGAATCGACCGCGGCAATGAACATCGTGCCGAACAGGTCAAGCAGGATATAGATCGCGCCGATGGAGGCAGCGCGTTTGACGGTTTCATCGTCGATGCAGCGCTTAAAAACCGTGGGGTTTTTATTGCCGCGTGAGGAGGCGGCCAGCTGAATGATCAGCACGGCCACGGTGGTGGTTTTGACGCCGCCCGCCGTGGAACCCGGGCTGCCGCCGATGAACATCAGCGCCGACATCAGCAGATTGCCCGAAACCGAAAGCTTGCCCATATCCACCGTGCAAAAGCCCGCCGTGCGAGCAGAAACAGACTGAAAAAACGACGCAAGCAGCCGCTGCCCCACGCTCATATGCGCCATGGAGGCGTCCTCTTCAAACAAAAAAAACAGCAGCCAGCCGAACAGGATAAGAAACGCGGAAAACGAAAGCACGAGCTTGCTTTGCAGGGTGTAGCGCTTGAACTGCAGCTTTTTTTCCAGAATATCGTCCCACACAAGAAAGCCGATGCCGCCGACAATGATCAGCGCCGAAAGCGTCAGATTCACCAGCAGATCGTCCGCGAACATCGTCAAAGACGAACCGGAGCTGAGGCGGCCCATCAGGTCAAAGCCGGCGTTGCAGAATGAGGAAACAGCGTGAAAAACCGCGTAAAACAAGCCGCGGAAAAAGCCGAAGCGCGGATCGGAACAAAACCGAAACGCCAGCAGCACCGCGCCCGCGCCCTCAAACAGGAAGGTGCCGGCCACGATGCGCTTGAGCAGCTTGATCACACCGCCGGTGCGCATCGTCCCCTCCGACTGCATGAGGATTTTTCGCTCATACAGGCTGATGCGGCGCTTGGCAAAAACAGCGAACATCGTAATGGTGGTCATGATGCCAAGCCCGCCGCACTGAATGAGGATGAGGATCACGATCTGACCGAAAAGCGACCACTTCGTGTAGGTGTCGAACACGGAAAGTCCGGTCACGCATGTGGCGCTCGTGGCCGTGAACAGGCTGCTGAGCAGCGGCGTCCATTTGCCGTCGCGCGCCGCAACGGGCAGGCAGAGCAAAAAGGTGCCGATGAGGATGGCGCCCAAAAAGAACAGCACGATCTTACGGGTCGCGCTCAGGCGCGGTCGTTTTTTAGTCATGGTATTCGTCATGCGGTTCACGCCGCCCAAGCACCGTGCGGCACTGCGAACCGATCTTCCTTTCTTTCTTTACTCAGGGATCCCGGCAAGGTATCTCACAGCTTCCCCGGCGGCGATCATGCCGGCGACCGGAGGCACGAAGGACACGCTGCCGGGCGTTGCGCGCCGCGCGCCGGCGTCCTGCGGGTCAAACAGCGGTTTCATCGGCGGTTCGGTTGAAAACACGACCTTCAGTGAGGTGATCCCGCGCTTGCGCAACTCATAGCGCATGACCCTGGCCAGCGGGCAGCCGCTGGTTTTTTGCAGATCGGTCACGCAAAGCGCCGTCGGGTCAAGCTTGTTGCCCGTGCCCATGCAGCTGATGATCGGAATATGCAGCGCTTTGGCGGATTCGATCAGCAGCAGCTTGGCCGAAACCGTATCGATCGCGTCGATAATATAATCGTATTCGGTCAGGTCGATCTGATCCGCAGTCTCCGTACCGTAAAAAATGGGATATTCCCGCACCTGAATGGCCGGGTTGATATCGCGCATCCGCCGCGCCGCCGCGCTCGTTTTGCGCTGCCCCAGGGTGGAGTGAAGCGCGACAAGCTGGCGGTTGAGGTTGGAGGGCGACACAACGTCGTTATCGCACAGGCCCACGCTGCCGACGCCGCTGCGCGCCAGACATTCCGCGGCCGCCGAGCCGACGCCGCCCACGCCGAACAGCAGCACACGGCTGCCGCTGAGCTTTTTCATTGCGTCTTCGCCCAGCAGCATGGCGGAGCGAACAAAGGTTTCATCCATCATCAACACCTCATTTTCAGGCGCGGTTTGCGTTCTTTTTCTTTACGAATCGCCCGAAGAGCGTCTGCACGGCAATCAGCAGCATCATGGCCTGCAGCGCGGGCGCGGCGAGCAGCTGATTGGGGCGAACCAAAAATTTTCTCTCATTGAGCAGCAAAACGCCGTCCGGGTTGAGGAAGCGGTAATACAGATTGGGAACGATAATGAGCAAAACGGCAAACAGGAGCAGATAGAGCCAATCGGTTTTTTCGTGTTCCTTCTGAAGCAGGAACAGAACAAACGGGATCAGCAGGAAAATCAGAATATAGGTCTGGCCGCTTGAATTGAGGTTCATAAACAGATAGACAAGGCAAAACACACGTTTCCATTCCTCTTCGCACAGGAACACCGTCACAGCGGCAGCCGCCATCATGGGCAGGAACAGCAGCCAGTGCATGATATGAAAATCCAGGTGCAGAACCATTTCGGCATAGGCGGCCAGCACGTCGGTGGTCACAAAAACCGGCGTGATCCTTTTGGCTTCGGAAAAGGTTTGCAGGTTGACCGCCAGATCCTTCATGCTTTCAAATCCGTCATAAAAGAAAAACGGCAAAACCGTGAACGCAAAGCCGTAGGCGAGCAGGCGCAGGACGCGTTTATAGTCTTTATCGCGCACAAGCAGCAGCCCCAGCACAGCCGGATACAGCTTAAACCCCGACGCGACGGCCAGCGCGATCAGGCTCAGTTCGCCGACCCATTTTCGTTCATCGCTGCGGTAAAAAACAAAGAACATGGTCAGCGCCAGACTCAGCAAAACCAGATTGCCGCGCTGAATACAGTAAAGCATCGGGTAGGCCAGCGCAAGGGCAAGGGCCAACACCCAAGCCAGACCATCGGGAAGGAGCTCACCGGCCTTTTGCCGCATCAGATGGATCGTCAGAGCCAGTGAAACAAACAGAAAACCGAACAAAAGCATTTGGCAAACCATATCGGATTGCATCAGGAACCGCTCTTTGAAGGGCGCCGCAACCAGCGCCGGATCGATCAGCTTGGACAAAAAAAAGAAGAACAGATTGGCAAGCGGCGGATAAATGATGCCTTTTTTGTAAACCTCTCTGGTTCCGGCGTCACGAATGGAATTGTAAAAATCCATAAACGCATCGGTCACGCCATACCGGCTGTAATACAGCGTATCGGTAAAGGAACGGCCGTTCGTGAGCATCATGCCGATCACCGTCAGAACAGCAGAAGCCGCAAACAGGATCAGATAAACTCTTGCCATCCGCTCGGAGCTGTTCTTTTGCAGAACAGATTGATTATTCTGATTCATCGATCATTCACCTCATAACGAAAAAAGGGGAGATATTGTCGGGGACGATCCTGCCTTAATGTTAGCACATTATCCGGAAATTGCAAGCCTTTTGCGGCGCGGATCGGCGGAAGCAGACGCAAATTTTGGATTGATTTCCTGGCCGGTTGTGGTATAATAGACAAAAAGGAGGCAAAAGTATGAGAACATTTCACAAAGTGATTGCTTTACTATCCGTTTTCACCGTGGCGTTTTCGCTGTTTGGCTGCTCCGGCAAAACAACAGCTGTCAAGGTCAACGGCGTCACGGATTACGAAAACTGGTTCATCAACGGCTTTGAGGCGGCGTATGAAAAGTGTGTAAAAAGCGGAAAGGTCGAAAATATGCCTTCCTCTGACCTGTCGCTGCTGATCGCGTCGGACGAATACGTCCGGTCTGTGTTTGCTTACATCAAAAACGGCACAAAGCCCGTTTCCGGCGAGATCACCGAGAAAGACGGCGTCTATACCTACAAATACGAAAAGTTCGATCAGGTCATCGAATTCAGCAGCAAAAAAACCGCCATGAAGATCACCATGCATCAGTATGACAGCGCCAACCGCTACGTTGACTTTATCGCCAATTTCGTGCAGGAGGGCAATCATTACTATTTGCAGTTTCTTGCGCCCGATTTTAACGATTACGCCGAGGCGCGGTTCACCGAAAACAGCGGCAGAGCCATGCGGCGCGGCGATTTGAACACTTTGCCCTATGATATTTTTTCAGAGGATATTCCCACCGGCTTCGGAAAGGAGAAACAGGCATGAACCGGAAAACAGAGCTTTATGACTACGATATTTACCCCAAGGTCTTTCCCGTCGGGAAAGAAGTGACCGTGACCATCAAACCCATGGGGCTGCACGCCGCTTTCACCGAAAGCAGCTATGAAATGCTCCTGTGCCCGATGGAACAGGGAACCCCGCGCGATTATCCGCATGGCAGCGGCTTTGAGCAGTTTGAGCTCATTCCTGAGGCGGACGGCTGCCTGCGTTTTACCCATACCTACGCGGAGGAAGAAGAATACTACATCCGCCTGTTTGTCGACCACAAGCGGCTCATGCAGCTTTCCGTTTACGCCGTTAAGGAGGATTTGTGCGGCCGGTACCCGTTTGTGGGCGATATGCACATGCACACCTGCCGCTCCGACGGCAAACAGTCCCCCGCGGTTGTGGCCGCGAATTATCGCCGCAACGGCTACGATTTTCTTGCCATCACCGACCATAACCGCTATTACCCGTCTTTGGAAGCGATCAAGGCCTACAAGGACGTGGAGCTGGAATACACGCTCGTGCCCGGGGAGGAGGTTCATCTGCCCAAGGGCGATGACGACCACCGAAACGACCTGCACATCGTCAACTTCGGCGGCCTTTACAGCATCAATTCCCTGATCCGCCGCGACGACGGGGAGCTTGACGAATGCAACAGCCGTGAAAACCGCACGCTCATTGAGGATTGCCCCGCGCAGATGAGCGAGGAGGAATTCTACCGAACCATCGACGCCTATGCCGACACCATTGAGATCCCCGCGGGCGTGGAACGCTTTGCCTACGCCTGCTCGCAGTGGGAATTTGAACAGATCAAAAAAGCCGGCGGTCTGGCGATCTTTGCGCATCCGTTCTGGATCAGCAACGTCTATCAGGTACCGCAGAAGCTGAGCGAAGCGCTGTTTGCCAACCGGAAATTCAGCGCCTTTGAAGTGCTCGGCGGAGAAAGCTATTTTGAGCAGAACGGCTTCCAGAGCATTTTCTATTATGAACAGTGCGCCAAAGGAAACAGGTGCCCCATCGTCGGCAGCACCGACAGCCACAACAGCGTCAACAACCGCAACGGCCTCATCTGCTCCACCATCGTCTTCGCGCCGGAAAACACGCGCGAAGCGCTGGTCGATTCCGTCAATGCGTTCTACAGCGTCGCGGTCGACACCATCAGCGCGGAATACCGGCTGGTGGGCGAGCTGCGGCTGGTCAAATATGCCAACTTTATCTACAACAATTTTCTGCCGCTGCACAACGACCTTTGTTACGAAGAAGGCCGCCTGATGCGGGAATACGCCTGTGGCGATGAGGATGCGGCGCGCGTGCTCAAAGCCATCCACGGCCGCATGAAAAAACAGAGAGAAAAATATTTCGCATTCTGATCCGCTTAACGTGTTGCCTTAAGAAAATCCGGCTCCGATCAACGGCTTGTTTCAAACGGCCGTCCGATCGGAGCTTTTATATTAAAAAAAAATAAAAAGTTTTATTTTTATTTGCTTTACGGCTGAAAGTGTGGTAAACTTAACGTTCAGAATGGAGGAGTGGCATACATGGAGTATTTGAATCAAATCAAAGACTTTTTTGTGCAGGCCGGCGGCGTGATCTCATCGTTCCGCGTGTCTGATTTATTGGATATATTGCTCGTTGCTTTCGTGTTTTACAGTGCCGTGAAGTTGGTGCGCGAGACCCGCGCCATTCAACTGCTCAAGGGCATTATTCTGTTTATCATCGTCTATTTCTTCATTTCCCTGTTTCAGATGCAGGCCAGCGGTTATCTGTTCAAATCCATCGCTTCCAACGCCCTGCTGTTCCTGGTCATCATCTTTTCCCCCGAGATCCGCCACGCGCTCGAAAGCATGGGGCGCAGCGGCCTGTCCCCCGTGGTAAGCCTGGGCAAAAGAGAACGGGAAAAAAACAGCGAACAGCTCAACAACATGATCACAGAGGTGTGCCGCTCCGTCAGCGCCATGAGCGAAAAAAAGATCGGCGCGCTTATTGTGTTTGAGCGCAGCACGCTGCTCGGCTCGATCATTGAGACCGGAACGGTGATCGACGCTGCCGCTTCGGAAGAGCTCATCGGCACCATCTTCTTCCCCAAAACACCGCTGCATGACGGCGCCGCCATCGTCCGAAACGACCGGGTGATCGCCGCCGGCTGCATTTTGCCGCTGACCAAAAACAACGCGCTGAACAAAGAGCTCGGCACCCGCCACCGCGCCGCGCTCGGCATTTCGGAAGAAAGCGACGCAGTCGTCGTGGTCGTATCGGAGGAAACCGGTTATATTTCTCTGGTCAAGCGCGGTACCATCACGCGCGACATCACAGCGTCCGAGTTGCGTGAAAAGCTGCAGAACGACCTGATCGACAACTTTGAAAGCCGCAAAGAAACCATCATTGCGCGCCTTGCTGATCGGATCAAGGGCAATCGGAACGGAGGGGAGCAAGCATGAAGCGTTTTGCCAAACTGGCGCACCGCCTGATTTATGACAATAAGCTGCTGATGATCGTTTCCCTTGCTGTTTCCGTGGTTGTGTGGCTCTTTGTGACGATTCTGCTCAGCCCGACCGATATTATCACGCTGCGCGACGTGCCGGTCGAGATCGAAATGGAAAACAGCGTACCGGCTCAGTTGAATCTGCAGGTGTTCGGTCAGAAAGATTATACGGTCGACGTTGAAATCACGGGCAAGCGCTATGTCATCGGCAGCCTGACCTCCGATTCCAAAGCGGTCAAGGTGGTGGCGCAGACGCAATATGTCGACGCCGCCGGAAAATATCGGCTGACCCTCAAGGCGACCAAAGCGCGGGAGACCGATGAATTCGAGATCGTCTCGCTTTCAGAAGACGCGATCGAAGTGTTTTTTGACAACTACGTGGAGCGTGATTTCACGCTGGTAGTCGATCTGGACGCGCCGAACGGGGTGGCTAAAGACGGTTACATCACCTCCGAACCGGTTTTGTCCGAAAAAATGATCAACGTATCCGGCCCCGCAACCGAAGTAAACAGCATCAAGACCGTTGAAGCGCGCGTGAAGCTGGATAAGCCCTTGACCCAGACCAAAACCTTTGACGCAGAGATCGTTGCGCTCAACGAAAACGGCGGCATGGCGCATTACCTGACCTTCAACAAAGACAATTCCGTCGTATCCCTGACGGTTCCGATCTATCTGGTGACCGAAAAGCCGACGACCGTCGAATTCAAAAACGCGCCCCTTCGCTACCACGAAACGCCGCTGCACTACACGATTTCGCCGACCAGCCTTAAAGCCGGCATCCAGAACATGGAAGATGAGGACGATCTGGACGAGCTGACTGTGGCGATCATCAATTTTGCCTCGTTAAAGCCCGGCGTCAACACGTTTGAGATCCCCGCCGACAGCCTGAGCGGCGTTAAAGTGATCACCGATATCCAGACCATTCTCGTGACCGTCGACGTGCCGGAGTGCACGACCGCCACGCGCAAGCTGCCGGAAAGCGGCATCGTTTTTGCCAACGCGCCCGAAGGGTATGAGGTCGCCTCGCTGATCAAGGGCATTGACGAGGTCACGCTCGTCGGCCCGGCCGACAGTGTCAGCGCCGTTTCGGTGCAGGATATCACCGCAACGGTCGACCTGACCGACGCCGACCCGGACGCAGGAGAGCAGACCTTTGCCGCCGAGGTCGTCCTGAAAGACAGCAGCGATTGCTGGGTCTACGGCTCCTATTCCGTGACCGTTCAGAAAAAATGATGAAAGGAGATGACAGCACATGAACAAGCGCAGAACCGTTCTTTGTTTTGCGTGCGCTGTGCTGCTGTTGTCTTCTGTTCTGTGCGGCTGCGAGATCGGCCCGCACTCCATTGAAAGCCTGATGCGCCCGCCGCGCGCCGCCGGCGAGCAGAAGCTTGAAAAAGCGCTCAACGCCGCTTTGGGCAGCGGTTTTTCCCTCAGCGTGCCGCAATCCGGTCAATACCACACCGCGATCACGCTGTTTGATCTGAACGGCGATCAGACGGAGGAAGCGGTTGTTTTCTACAGCCCCGATCCGGATTCCGTTCATCTGTGCGTTCTGCAAATGAACGCGGACACCTGGGAAAAGGTCGAGGATCTGACCGGCGACGGCAACGGCGTTTATTCGCTTGATTTTGCCGATCTGAATGGCGACGGCTTTTCTGAAATTTTCGTCGGCTGGTCCATGTATAATGACAAAACCAAAAAAATACTTTCAGTCTATTCCGGCTCGTCCGCCGACGGTCGGCTCGCCTTCACCCTTTGCGCGACCGAAGCATACGATCACTACCTTTTGGCGGACGGGAACGGCAGCGGCGTAAAGCAGTTGTTCCTTGCTTATGCCGACAGCGCCCAGGCGCCGATTGCCGCGGTGATCAAACGCTTCAGCCTGAGCGCGTCCGGGCAGATCGTTCCGGCCGGTACCCTGCAGATGGATCCGCGCGTTGTGCGGATCGAATCGCTGCTGTGCGATCAGCCGGAAGGGGAGCGGCACCCGCGCCTTTTCGCAGACGCCATACTGGCCGACAACCGCATGATCACGGACGTGTTTCTCTGGTCGGACGACCAAAACGATTATTTCTGTCCGTTCCGCCAAAAGGACGGAGAACGCAACACCGTCACCCTGCGCAGCGGCACGGTGAAGAGCGCCGATGTGGATCGGGACGGACTCATTGAAATTCCGCTGCGCCGAAAATTCAACCAGAGCAAAGAGGACGATCCCTCGCTGGGCTATCTGCTCACCTGGTGCAGCCTTCAGGGGCAGGAGCCGGTCGAAAAGGTCTGCTTTGCGGTCAATGTTGCGGAAAACTACCGGCTGCTGTTCCCGAAGGAATGGAACGGCAAGGTCTTTGTTCAGTATACGGACGCGCCGCTGTGGAGCTTTGTCAACCAGAACGGGGAGCCGCTGTTTTCCATAGCGGTGCAAAAAAGCGATTCACCGGGCAGCGACAATACGACAGCTTCGGTTTTAGATGATACATCGGCGCCCGGCACAACATATTCCTGCCAGGTGACTGAAAAAGGAAGAGCCTTCGGCATAAACGATGAAATGCTGAAAGAGAATTTTGAATACGACGCGGGAGGCAATGCAAAGTGAAAAAAGTGATGGTAGCGGAAGATGAAGCTGCGATCCGCGAGTTTATCGTGATCAATCTCAAACGCAGCGGCTATGAGGTGCTCGAAGCGGAAAACGGCGCGCAGGCGCTGGCGCTGTATGAGGAATACGGCACAGAGATCGACATGGCTGTTTTGGATATCATGATGCCGGAAACCGACGGACTGACGGTTTGCCGCACGCTGCGCGAAAAAGATAAAAACATCGGCATTATCATGCTCACTGCCAAAACGCAGGAGATGGATAAGATCACCGGCCTGATGGTGGGGGCGGACGATTATGTGACCAAGCCGTTTTCCCCCTCGGAGCTGATGGCGCGTGTGGACGCGATCTACCGCCGCGTTTCGCTCAACAAGGCCTATGCCGTCAAACCCAAGGACAGCGCTTACGTTTTGACAAGCGGCGATTTTTCGCTGAATCTGCGCAACCGCACCCTGACCAAAAACGGCAGGCCCATCGAACTGACGCAGGTCGAATTCCAGATCATGGAATATTTCCTCTCCAATCAGGGCGCGGCGCTGGACCGCAATGATATTCTGACCCGTGTGTGGGGCGAAAACTACTTTGGGGAGGATAAGGTGGTCGACGTCAACATCCGACGCCTGCGCATGAAGATCGAGGACGTTCCCTCCAACCCCGTTCACCTCACGACCGTGTGGGGCATGGGTTACAAATGGGTGCCGTAACAGGCTTGACGAAAGGCGGTGAGTGAAAAAATGAAGCACAGGCGCAACGGCATGAACCAACGCTGGCTCCTGACCTATTTTGTTGCTTTCGCCGTTTTGCTTGCCGTTCTTTTTTCCGCGCTTTTCATTTTTGTCGTCAATTACCATTATCAATATGTTTACGCACAATTGGACACACGCGCGTCCGACCTGGTGAGCAGCTATTTCACGCCATATTTGGACGGAACGGAAGAAAGCTTTACAACGGGCGCGATCAACTTTTTAGAAACCTTTTCCGACAAAAGCATGATGGAGGTCTGGGTGCTGGATGAAAACGGGCAGCCGCTCATATCCACCTCGGGCTTTCAGGTCGATCGCGAGGCAAAAATGCCCGACTATGATCTGGCGCTGCACTCCACGACCGAAAAGGGCAAATGGATCGGCCGCCTTGGCAGCGGCGAAAAAGTGATGGCGGTCACCATGCTTTTGCCTGCCAAAGCAGGCGCGGTGCGTTTTATCAGCTCACTGCACAACGTCGACCGGCAGCTGCTCTGGTTTGCGCTCGTCATTTTCGGCTTTGCGATCCTGCTGCTTTTGATCGTCTGGCTGCTGAACTATCCGTTCATTCGCGCCATTGCCCGTTCGCTGGAGCGCATCAATCAAACGGCAACGTCGCTCGGCGAAGGGGACTGGTCCGCGCGCGTTGATCTGGAAGGAATGCATGACGAGGTCAGCGACCTGGGGCGCAGCTTCAACAACATGGCGGTTGCGCTCAGCCGGGCGGAAAGCCTGAAAAACGATTTTATCTCCACCATTTCCCACGAACTGCGCACCCCCCTCACTGCGATCAAGGGCTGGGGCGAAACGATCATCCAGCTGGGCGACACCGACCCGGAAACCGCCTCCAAAGGCATGAACATCATCGTCAGCGAATCGCAGCGGCTGTCCGACATGGTCGAGGAACTGCTCGATTTCTCGCGCATCCAAAACCGTCAGATGAAGGTGAACATGACCAAGATCGACATTTTGGCGGAATTGGACGACGCCGTGTTCACGCTAAAAGACCGTATCCTGCGCGAGGGGCTGGAGCTGATCTACAACGTGCCGCATTATCCCATCCCGATGCAGGGTGACGCCGTGCGCATCCGCCAGGTGTTTGTCAACCTGATCGACAACGCCATCAAATACAACGAACACGGCGGCAAGGTGATCATTTTAGCGGAGCTGCGCGGCGACGAGCTGGTCATCTTTTTCACCGACACCGGCTGCGGCATCGCGCCGGAAAATATTGACAAGGTCAAAGAAAAGTTCTTCCGTGCCAATTCATCCGTTCACGGCACCGGCATCGGGCTGGCTGTTGCAGATGAGCTGGTCAGAATTCACGGGGGAACGCTTGAAATAAACAGCGTTGTAGGCGACGGAACCACGGTCACGGTCACGCTCCCGGTCGAACCGGTCGAGCTGCCCGAATCGCCGTTGCCGGAAAGGACAAGAAGCAATGAGTAAAGAAAAAATCAAGTATTCCGGCGTCGGCGGTGAAGCGCTGATCGAAGGGATCATGATGAAAGGCCCGAAGGGCGCCTCCATGGCGTGCCGGATGCCGGATGGCAGCATCGATGTGACGATGAAGGATTTTCAATCGGTGCTCGACAAATACAAGATCCTCAAAACACCCTTCATTCGCGGCCCGATCGCGTTTGTTGAGCAGATGATCTTCGGCTACAAGTGCATGATGGAATCCGCCGAAAAAACCGGGCTTGACACGTCCGACCTGAACGAAGAGGAAATGTCAAAGTTTGACAAATGGCTCGCCAACCATTTCGGCCCAAAAATGATGGCCGTCATCGGCGGCATTGCCATGGTGCTCGGGTTTGCGCTGGCGTTTGTCATCTTTTTCTGGCTGCCGACTTTTTTGACCGACCTGCTCAACAAATACGTTGCCGGCGGGTCGCTGGTGCGCGTGCGTCCGCTCATTGAAGGCGTGATGCGCGTGATCATCTTTGTTATCTATATGTGGTCCGTTTCGCAGATGAAGGACATCAAACGGGTGTTCCAATACCACGGCGCGGAGCATAAATCCATTTTCTGCATCGAACACGGCCTGCCGCTCACCGTTGAAAACGTGCGCAAGCAAATCCGTTTTCACCCCCGCTGCGGCACGAGCTTTATTTTCATCACCATCATTCTCAGCATTGCCGTTTCCTCGCTTGTGGTCGTTATTGCCCCCGGCGTGCGCGACATTCGCCCGCTGTGGATCGCGATCAAGCTCCTGCTTCTGCCGCTGATCATGAGCCTCGGCTATGAATGCATCCGCATCGCCGGCCGGCACGACAATGTGTTCACGCACATTCTCTCCGCGCCCGGGCTGTTCATGCAGCGAATCACCACCAAGGAACCGACCGACGATATTATCGAGGTTGCCATCGCCGCCATCCGTGTGGTGATCGACGACCCTGACGGCAAGTTGATACCGACCGAGGAAGCCGCCGAACAGCAGCCGGAAGCACCTGAATCGAAGCCCGATGAAGCTGAATGAGCTGCGCAAAAGCCTGACGGAGCAGCTTCGCCCCGCGTCTGCTGACGACGCCGCGTTTGAGGCGGATTGCCTGATTGCAGATGCGCTCGGCTGCCGCAATGCGCAGCTGCCGCTGACGCCGGAACGTGAGATCGACGAAATGACCGAACAGGCTTTAGATAAAAAAGCCGAACGCAGGCTTGCCGGCGAACCGCTGCAATACATTCTGGGCGAATGGGAGTTTTACGGTCTGCCGTTTTTCGTCGGCAAAGGGGTTCTGATCCCGCGGCCGGAAACCGAACAGCTGGTCGACCTGGTGCTTGAAAACCTGAAAGATATGAAGAATCCTGTTGTGCTCGACCTTTGCGCCGGCAGCGGCTGCATCGGCATCACCATTGGCAAAAAGCGCCCCGACGCAACGGTGTCGATGCTTGAAGTGTCGGATGACGCCGTGTCGTATCAAAAGCGGAATATCAAGCGCAATCTGGTCAATAATGCCCATGTGATTCAGAGCGATCTGTTCACAGCCTTTCCGTTTGTTTCGTCCCCGTTCGACGCGATCGTGTCCAACCCACCCTATATCAGAACCGCCGAGCTTGCCGCCCTGCCGCGTGAAGTGAAGCAGGAACCGGCCATGGCGCTCGACGGCGGGGAAGACGGGTTGAAATTCTACCGTGCGATCGCCGCCGATTATGCGCCGCTGCTGGCCGAAGACGGGTTTCTTGCCGTTGAGATCGGCGAGGAGCAGGGGAATGCCGTGGCAGAGATTTTTCGCCGCAGTTTTAGTCAAGTGGAAGTTTTCAAGGATTACAGCGGGCTGGACCGTATGGTGCTGGCCGGAAAGCATTTTAAGAAAGGAACGTGCAGCTCCGGCTGCATGGGTGAAAAAGATGTTATTTGATTTGTTCCGTATGGGCAGTATGGACAGCGCTGAGAGGATCCAGCTGCTGATGAACGCTTGCGCAAGAGTGTTTGTTATTTTTTGTGTGCTGCCCATCCATGAATATGCCCACGCGCTCATTGCCCATAAGTTAGGCGACGACACCGCCCGGCTGAAGGGGCGCATGACCATTGCCCCCATGGCGCACATCGACCCCATCGGCGCGCTGATGATCTTTCTGGTCGGCTTCGGCTACGCCAAGCCCGTGCCGGTGAATATGCGCAATTTCCGCCGGAAAAGAAAAGATAACAGCGCGGGCAACGTTTATTATATGGGCGCCGATATGACGTATGATTCCAGCTATGCCAAGCGCTGCATGGCTTTGGTGGCGCTGGCGGGCCCCGCGTCCAACCTGATCATGGCGATCCTTTCGCTGTTTTTCAAAAACATGATCAACTACCTGATCCCCGTGTCCACTTTTACTGCGGTTTTATACTATTTCTTCTATTATTGCGCCGCCGTCAATGTGGCGCTGGCGCTGTTCAACTTTTTGCCGATTCCGCCGCTGGACGGGTCTCGCATCCTCAACGTGATTCTGCCGGACAGCATCTACTATAAGCTGATGAAATACGAACGCTATATCATGATCGGGCTGTTCGTCCTCATCCTCACGGGCGCGCTCAACACGCCGCTCGGGCTGCTGCAGCAGGGCGTGATCGGCGGGCTGGACGCACTGGTCAGTCTTCCGTTTAAACTGATCAAGGGAATGTAAGGGAGTAAAAGCTTTGGAAGCGATTCAATATAAAACCGAAGTGTTTGAGGGGCCGCTCGATCTGCTGCTGCACCTGATCAGCAAACACAAGGTCAGCATCAACGATGTGGTGATCACGGAGCTGATCGATCAGTATATTGAATACATTCGCCAAATGCAGCTGGAAAACATGGACATCGCCAGTGAGTTTCTGGAAATGGCGGCGCGTCTGGTCTATATCAAAACCGTTTCGCTCCTGCCGGTCTATGACGAAGGCGAAAAGCTGCAGGACGAGCTGCGCGGCGAACTGAGCGAATATGCCGACTGCCAGCTCATGGCCGGCAAGCTGTCCAAAATCGCCAACGGATTCGATCTGCTGCCCACCCCGCCCGAAAAAATCGAGGCGGACATGACCTACACACGCGTTCACGCGCCGGAAGAGCTGCTCAAGGCCTACGTATCCGCCATTGGTAAGGGCGGGCGTAAGCTGCCGCCGCCCGTGGAGGCGTTCACCAAGATCGTTGCGTCCCGCATCGTGTCGGTCGGTTCGCGCGTAAGCGCCATCCTCCACTCGCTCACCATCGGGCAAAAGCGCGGCTTTTCCGAATTCTTCATGGCGAGCGTTTCCCGGTCGGAAATGGTGGCAACGTTTCTGGCGCTGCTTTCGCTTGTCAAATCCAAACAGATCTATATTGACGGGGAGAAGGATACCGCCACGGTGGAACTGATCGCAGAGGGGGATAACGAATGAATGCAAACGATATGACCGCCGCCGTTGAGGCCATGCTGTTTGCCTCCGGCGAACCGCTGGAATTGTCGCGCATCGCCGAGGTGCTGGAATGCGACACGGAGCAGGCCGAAAGCCTGCTGCTCAATTTATCCAACCGGCTGGATGAAACCAAGAGCGGGCTTTGCCTGCTCAAGCTGGGCGATCAGTACCAGATGTGCTCACGCTCACAGTTTGCGCCGCTCATCCGCGATATTCTCGACCTCAAGCGCAACACGCCTCTTTCCACCGCGGCTTTTGAGGTGCTCGCCGTCATTGCCTATAATCAGCCCGTCACCAAATCGTTTGTGGAGCAGGTGCGCGGCGTGGATTGCTCGGGTGTAATTTCCACCCTCTGCCAGCGCGGCCTGATCGAAGAAAAGGGCAGGCTGGAGTTGCCCGGCCGGCCGCTGATCTACGGAACGACCCCGCATTTTTTGCGGTGCTTCTGCGTGTCGGATCTGGACGAGCTGCCGCCGCTGCCCGAAAAGAGCGACGACAAGCTCAAGGAAACCATTGCCGCCAACGAACAGAACCGGCTGGAGAAGAAAAACGCCAACAAGCTGGAAACCGTTGTTCTGCCGGATGAAGACGAACGCATTTCCGAAGCGGAGGACACAGTGTTTCAGGAGGCTTTCTCATAATTACGCCAAAGGAGGGGAAACGGCTTGATCGCGCTGTACATCATTCTCGGCATCATTCTGTTTTTCATAGCGGTGCTGTCCGTGCGGGTCTCGGTGAGTTTTGATTATAACGAGCAGCTGACATTAGACGTTCGCTGGCTGTTCATCAAAATTCAGATTTTTCCGCTGAAACAGCGCCCCAAAAAAGAAAAAAAGCCTAAGGAAGAAAAACCGGAGGAAGAAAAGCCGCCGGAGAAGCCGCAGGAACCGAAGCCGAAAAAAGAGAACATATTCGTGACCTTTTACAAGAATCAGGGCTTCGACGGCGTGATGGAGCTGCTTGGCAGCACCAAACGCATTCTGGGCCGCATGACCTCTTCCATGCTCAGGCATTTTGTTTTCAGCAAATTAAAGCTCTATATCACCGTCAGCGCCGGGGACGACCCCGCAGCCACCTCGATGCTTTACGGCAAAACCTGCGCCGCCGTCTTTCCGGTTATGGGTCTGATCACCAACACCTGCCACGTCAAAGAATATGACTGCGCGGTCAGACCGGACTTTATCAAGGGTGAAAAATCGGCCGTTGTGCTCGTTGTTTTTTCCGTTCGGCCCATTTTTTACATAAACGCCCTGCTTGTGGCAGGCGTCAAACTGTTCTTCAAGGTCGTTCTTAAATTCATGAAGGGCATTAAAGCGCCGAAACAGCAAACCAATCAACCTGTCAACAATTCTAAGGAGGAACATAAATCATGAAAGAACAATCTGCATCCGGGATCCTCGCAACCGCAATTGAAAAGATCCGCGACCTCGTCGACGTGAGCACCATCGTCGGTGAACCTGTTTACGCCGCTGACGGCATCACCGTCATTCCGGTGTCGAAGGTGACCTACGGCTTTGCCTCCGGCGGCTCCGATTTCCCGTCCAAATCCAACGCCGACATTTTCGGCGGCGGCGGCGGCGCGGGCATCACCATCACGCCCGTTGCGTTTGTTGTGATCAATAAGGATACGGTCACTGTGAAGTCCGTTCCCGCGGCCGACGGCACACCCGAAAGACTGGTCAGCCTGATTCCCGAAATGGTCGACACCATCAACGGCCTGATCAGCAAGAAAAAGGAAGACAGCGCTTCTGCCGAAGTGATCGGCGAATAAGACGTAAAAGCGCCTGCATATATTTTATTACATTATATTTGGCAGGTGCATACGGATGCTGAAAAGAATCGTCTGTACAGCGGGCTTACTGGCTGTGCTTGGTTTTTGCGCGTTTGCGCAGGAAAAGCCCGCGGTTTTTGCGCGCGGCGCCGTGCTGATGGCGGCGGATACGGGCGAGGTGTTGTTTGCCAAAAACGAACACGAGCGCCTTGGCATGGCCAGCACAACCAAGATCATGACGGCGCTGCTCACCCTTGAACGGGCCGCGCCCGAACAAACGGTGACGGCAACGCACGACATGGTGCGCGTGGAAGGCACTTCCATGGGGCTGCGCGCGGGCGATCGGGTGAGCTTGCACGATCTCGTCATCGGTATGCTGCTGCCCTCGGGCAACGACGCTGCCAACGCGGCGGCCGTGTCAGTTGCCGGTTCTGTCGGAGCCTTCACCGCGCTGATGAACCGTAAGGCGGCGCAGATCGGTATGACGAACACGCATTTTGTCACCCCCTCCGGTCTGGACGACGACGATCATTATTCCACCGCCTACGATATGGCGCTGCTCGGCTGTTACGCCATGCGGGACCCGCTGTTTGCCCAAATCTGCGCGTCGCAAAAAGCAACGGTTCATTTCGACAACGAGACGCACACACGCACCTACACGAACCACAACCGCCTGCTGCGAACGCTGCACGGCGCATGCGGCGTCAAAACCGGCTACACCAAAAAAAGCGGCCGCTGTTTGGTTTCGGCGGTGGAGCGCGGCGGCATTCTGCTCGTGTGCGCAACGCTGAATGATCCGAACGACTGGGCGGATCACGAAAAGCTGTATGATTACGGGTTCTCTCTGGTGCATCGCCGGAAGCTCCCGTCCGCCTGTGCATCCGTTGCCGTGTTCGGCGCGGCGCAAGCAAGCGTGACCGTGCGCCCGGCGGACGATCTGTATTTGACCGTTTGCGCCGATCAGGCACAGGTTCAGGTGCGCGTTTTCGCACCGCCTTACTGCTTCGCGCCGGTTCATAAAGGGCAGGTGCTCGGCCGGGCGGCTGTTTACCGGAACGGCCGCTGCGTGGCAGGCACGGCGCTGCTGGCGCAGGAAGAGATCCCGTCCAACACAGAAGAAGTGAAAAGAAGCGGTTTGTTCAGCCGAATGACCCGCTTTTGGCAGAATCAAATTCAGAGAATAAAAGGAAAACGATATGCCGGACGAAAAAGTAAGATTGCATAAATATTTGGCGGATAACGGCATCGCTTCCCGCAGAAAATGTGAAGAGATGATCGCAAACGGTCTGGTCACGGTCAACGGCAAAAAGGCTGTTGTCGGTGATAAGATCGACCCCAAACACGACCGCGTTTCCGTACAGGGGCGCAAAATCGCCGCACAGCAGACGCTGCGCTATATCATGCTGCACAAGCCGCGCGGCTACATCACCACCATGCAGGATGAACAGGGGCGGCGCTGCGTTGCCGAGCTGGTGCAGGACGTCGGCGTGCGGCTGTATCCGGTCGGCCGGCTCGACCGGGAATCGGAAGGGCTGCTGCTCATGACGAACGACGGCGCCTTTTCCAACGCCATGACGCATCCGACGCGCCATGTGCCGAAGTATTACCGGGTCACCATCCGCCCCGGCATTACCGACGAGCAGCTCGCTGCTTTCAACGGCGGCATTGAGCTCGACGGGCGTAAAACCGCTCCGGCTGACATCCGCGTTTTGGAAAAGCAGGAGGGCAGAACGGTCGTGGAGGTGACGCTCCATGAAGGGCGCAACCGCCAGATCCGCCGCATGTTTGAAGCGCTCGGCATCGAGGTGGCGCGCCTGAAACGCACCGCCGTCGGCTCGGTCAAGCTCGGTATGCTGCCGCAGGGCAAATGGCGCGATCTGACAAGCGACGAAGTGCGCAAGCTGATGCTTGCCGCGGAAAGGAACACGAAGCATGATCGAGTTTAAACCGAAAATCCAGGGCGAGACCGTTGAATACACATCCGTTGAAAACGGCAAAGTCACCGGCCACATCACGCTCACTTATCATCAAACCGCCTGCGCCGTGAAGCAGATCGAGGCCGACAACGACGAAACCGCCGAAGGGCTCATCCGCAGCGCGCTCAACGCGGCGGCAAACCGCAGCGCTTACACCGCTGTTTATGAACCGGCCGCCTTTTGCCATGTTGCCGCCGCCCTCGGTTTTCAAAAAGAAGGGGACAAGCTGACAGGCGAGATCCCGTTTCTGCTCACAGGAACGTGCTGCAAACAATAGCATATAGTAAATAATGTCATTTTCTTGACAAATATGAGCGAAACCTGATACGCTGGTCAAGACAGAATGATTGAGAATAAAGGAGCTGACAAAATGGTCAGAAGTATGACAGGCTTTGGCCGCGCGCAAAAAGAGCTTGACGGCATGAACATCACCGTTGAACTCAAGAGCGTCAACCACCGCGGCTTTGAATTCTCGGCCAAAACGCCCCGCACCTACGGCTTTTTGGACGATAAACTGAAAACCCTTTTTCAAAGCGTGATCACACGCGGCAAGGTGGAATGCTTTATCACCATCAGCGCGCTTGACAGCGACGACTGTGTGGTGGAAGTGAACCATTCCCTTGCAGGCGGCTACTATGCCGCGCTGAAAGAACTGGCCGAGCGCTACGGCCTGAGCGCCGATTTTTCGGTCGCCGCGCTGGCGCGCTGCAGCAGCGATATTTTTGTGGTACGCAAAAACGCCGCTGATGAAGACGCCGTCTGGGCGGCCGTTTCTCAGGTGGCGCAGGAGGCGGCGGACATTTTCATTGCCATGCGCGAGGCCGAAGGGCAGCGCCTGCAGGACGACGTACTTGCGCGCGCGCAAGTCATACTGGAAGACGTTGCCTACATCGAAAAGCGTTCGCCCGAAACGGTAAAGGAATACAACGACAAGCTGTTGGAGCGCATGAAGGCCCTGCTGGGCGATATTCATGTGGATGAACAGCGGCTGCTGACCGAAGCGGCGATTTTTGCCGATAAGGTCGCTGTTGCCGAAGAAACCGTGCGGCTGCGCAGCCACATCGACCAGCTCCACCAAATGCTCGACAGCAGCGAGCCGGTCGGCCGCAGGCTTGATTTTCTGGCGCAGGAAATGAACCGTGAAGCCAACACGATCGGGTCAAAGTGCCAGAATGTTGACATCACCAAGCGGGTGCTCAACATCAAAGCGGAAGTGGAAAAGATCCGCGAGCAGATCCAGAACATCGAATAGGGGAGGGCGCGCAGCAGTGAAACTCATCAACATCGGCTTCGGCAATCTGATCAACGCCGGTCGTCTCGTCGCCATCGTCAGCCCCGAATCCGCTCCGATCAAGCGCATTATTCAGGACAGCAAAGAAAAAGGAATGCTGATCGACGCCACCCACGGCAGGCGAACCCGCGCGGTGCTGATCACCGACAGCGATCATGTGATCCTGACCTATCTTCAATCCGAAACCGTGGCCAACCGCCTGAACGACACGGCGGACGGCGTTGAGGACGAGGAGGAAGAGGACGTTGAATGACAAAAAAGGCCTGCTCGTCGTCTTTTCGGCTCCGTCCGGCTGCGGAAAAGACACGATTCTTCAAACGATCTTTCAAAACAAGAACTGTGAGGATTTTGTTCTTTCCCGTTCCATGACCACCCGCGCCCCGCGCAGCGGCGAGCAAAACGGTGTGGATTACTATTTCGTCACGCGAGAGGAATTTGAGCAAAAGATCGCCGCCGGCCGGCTGATCGAGTTTGCCGAATACAGCGGCAACTATTACGGCACCCCGAAGGATCCGGTGGAAGCGTGGCTGGCGCAGGGCAAAATCGTCATTCTTGAAATCGAGGTGCAGGGTGCGTCCAAGGTCGTTCGGGCCTATCCGGAAGCGCTGAGCATCTTTATCCTGCCGCCCTCGCTCGAAGAACTGGAGCGGCGGCTGCGGCTGCGCAACACCGATTCGGAAGAGACCATCGCACGGCGCATCGCCCTTGCGCCGGGGGAAATTGCCAAAAGCAGCGAATTCAAACACTGCGTGGTCAACGATGACCTGACCCGCGCAAGTGAAGAAGTATATCAATTGATTATCTCAGAAAGGGAGCATATTTGAAATGTCTGACAATAAGAAAAGCGAAATGAAATTCAACCCCGACCTCAGCGGCATCCTCAAGGATCATATCAGCCGCTATTCTCTCGTGATCGCCACGGCGAAACGAGCCAGAGAAATTTCCGAAAAGGCAGATGAAAACGGTGATATCCTCATCGAAAAGCCGGTCAGTCTGGCGCTCAACGATTTTGTCAACGGCGACTATGTGCTGGTTGAGCCGGAAGAGATCCGCAACATCTGATGCTGCACGCACTGACTGCCGGCGTTGCGCTGGAAAACACCGCTTACCACTTCGACAAGCTCTATGATTACGCCGTGCCGGAGGAAATGCGGGACGGCGCACGCCCCGGCGTTCGGGTGCTGGTGCCGTTCGGCAACGGGAACGCCAGGCGGCAGGGTGTGATTTTGCTTGTCAAGCCGACCGAAAGCGGAAAAAAGCTAAAAAAAATCGCAGCTCTGCTCGATGAAAAGCCGCCTGTGGAAGGCGATCTGATCAAGCTGATCCCGTGGCTGAAAAACCGCACGTTCTGCACCTATTTTGAGGCGTTCCGCTGCATTCTGCCGACCGGCTACAACCTCAGGCTCACCCCGTTTTACAGCGCAAACCCCGAATTTGACGAGGATTCTCTGCACGGCGATGAAAAGGAAATTTATCTTTCGCTGCTGAAATCCTGCAAATTCACCGCGCGCGACAATCTGCTCAAAGCCTTCGGCTTCAAGTCGGACAGCGATATTTTAGAACGGCTCTACAAAAAAGGCGCGCTGCTGCGCAATGTTGACACCATCCGCCGTCTGGGCGATCTGACGCAGAAAAGCGTTCGGCTGTGCGTGGATGAAACGGAATATGAACGGGTCGCCCCGTCTTTGACCAAAAAGCAGACCGCCGTATGCGACCTGCTGCGCGAAACGGGGAGCGCAAGCGTGAAGGAGCTTTGCTATTTCACGGGCGTGACCGCCGCCGTCGTTTCCACCCTGACCAAGCGCGGGCTTGTGGAAATATACGACGCGGAAGTGTACCGCCAGCCTCTGGCCGGCAAGGCACCGGTCAGGCCGCCGCAGATTACGCTCACTCAGGAGCAACAGCAGGCTTTTAACAACCTTGCCGCCCAGTTCGCCGAGGGTGAAAAACGGGTTTCGCTGCTTTACGGCATCACCGGCAGCGGCAAAACACAGGTTTACATCAGGCTCATGCAGCACATGCTCGCAAACGGCCGCGGCGCCATCATGATGGTGCCGGAAATTGCTCTGACGCCGCAGATCGTGCAGCGCTTTCGCAGCCATTTCGGCGACCGGATCGCGGTGTTCCACTCCGCGTTGTCGCTCGGCGAACGGCTGGATGAGTGGAAGCGCGTCAAGCGCGGCGAAGCAATGATCGTGATCGGAACGCGTTCCGCCGTTTTTGCGCCCGTGCAGAATCTCGGCCTTATCGTGATGGATGAGGAGCAGGAGCACACGTATAAATCCGAAATGACGCCGCGCTATCACGCCAAAGAGGTGGCGCGGTTCCGCTGTGAAGAAAACCGGGCGCTGTTGGTGCTGGGTTCGGCCACGCCGAGTCTGGAAAGCTTTGCGCGGGCGAAACAGGGCATTTACACATTCAACGTTCTGCGCAGGCGCTACGCCGGCGCCGTGCTGCCCCAAGTGGTCACGGTCGATCTGCGCGAGGAACGCGCAGGCGGCAACCGAAGCGCGCTCAGCGGCAAGCTGATCGCATCGCTCCATGAAACGCTGGAGAATGGCAAACAGGCGATCCTGCTCATCAACCGCCGCGGCTACAACACCTTTGCCTCCTGCACGGCCTGCGGCAAGGTGGTCACCTGCCCGCACTGCAGCATTTCGCTGACCTATCACCACGCAAACGGGCGGCTGATGTGCCACTATTGCGGCTATTCGCAGCCACTGGCCGATTCCTGCCCCTCCTGCGGTCAGAATAAGCTGCGCTATGCCGGTTTCGGCACGCAGATGATCGAGGACGAACTGACGCAGCTGTTCCCGAACGCGCACATTCTGCGGATGGATCAGGACACGACCATGCGCAAAAACGCCCACGAAAAAGCCTTGACGCAGTTTGAAGCGGGGGAATACGACATTCTGCTCGGCACTCAAATGGTCGCCAAGGGGATCGACTTTGAAAACGTCACGCTGGTCGGCGTAATCAGCGCTGATCAGGAATTATACAACGATGATTACCGTTCGCTCGAACGCACCTTTTCGCTGCTTACGCAGGTGGTCGGCCGGGCCGGACGGGGCAAAAACCCGGGGCTGGCGCTGATCCAGACCCTGACGCCGGAAAACGAGATCATCCGGCTTGCCGCCAAACAGGATTATGAAAGCTTCTACCAAATGGAGATCGGTTTGCGCAAGCTGATGACCTATCCGCCGTTCTGCGATCTGTTCGTCATCGGCTTTTCCGGCGAAGATGAAAACAAAGTGCGGGTTGCCGCCAGACTCTTTTTGCAAAAATTCAAAGCGCTGTCGCAGGAAAAGTATCCGGAACTGAAATTCATTGTGCTGGGTCCGCTGCAGCCGCGCGTGGCAAAAATCAACAACCGCCACCGCTACCGCATGATCATCAAGGGCAAGAATACCCTGCGCTTTCGTGAATTGATCGGCGAACTGCTGGTGGATTTCGGCAAAGAGACAGAATTTGGCGACGTTTCCCTTTCGGCGGATATCAACCCGGAGAGCATACTATAAAGAAGGCGAATGAAATGGCATTAAGAAACATCATCAAAAAAGAAAATCCCATGCTGCGCAAAAAGAGCCGGCCGGTCGATAAATTCGACGATCGCCTTGCGCAGCTGATCGACGACATGAAGGACACCATGTATCACGCGGAGGGCTGCGGTCTGGCGGCCGTTCAGGTTGGCGTGCTGCGCCGCGTGGTCGTGCTGGACTGCGGCGACGGCGCCATTGAGCTGGTCAACCCGGAGATCATCGAAGCACAAGGCGAGCAGCGCGAAATGGAGGGCTGCCTGTCCATCCCCGGTGAAAGCGCCCGCACCATCCGCCCCATGAGCGTCAAGGTCAAAGCGCAGAACCGTTACGGCAAGTGGTGCTTCTATTCAGGCAGCGAACTCAAGGCTCGCGCGTTCTGCCACGAGATCGACCATCTGGACGGTCAGCTTTACATCGACCATCTGGCCCCGGAACAGGACGAGGAATAATTCAGGCAACACCGCACAAACTGCGGCGCTGCTTTCAAAAAAGGAGCTGATCCCTATGCGGATCGTATTTATGGGAACACCCGATTTTGCGGTGGACTGCCTGCGTGCGCTCGTGCAAAACGGGCATGACGTCTGCCTTGTGATGAGTCAGCCTGACAAGCCGCAGGGCCGCAAAATGATCCTGACGCCGCCCGCGGTCAAGGTCTGCGCACAGGAGCTGGGGCTTGAGACCTATCAGCCCAGTACCCTGCGTGACGGTGAGGCGGCCGAACGCATCCGGCTGCTCGCGCCCGATCTCATCGTGGTCGTCGCTTACGGCAAGATCATTCCGCAGGAGATCCTCGACCTGCCGCCCTACGGCTGTGTGAACGTTCACGCGTCGCTCCTGCCTGAGCTGCGCGGTGCGGCGCCCATCCAGCACAGCATTCTGCAGGGCAAAAAGGTCACGGGCGTCACCACCATGCAGTTGGATGCCGGCATGGACACCGGCGATATCCTGTTAGCGGAAAAAACCGATATTCAGCCCGACGAAACCGCCGGCGAACTGTTTGACCGGCTGAAGGTGCTCGGCGCCGGGCTGCTCCTCCAAACCATCGTCGGCCTG
Source organism: Oscillospiraceae bacterium (assembly GCA_902796535.1). Taxonomy (GTDB): domain Bacteria; phylum Bacillota; class Clostridia; order Oscillospirales; family Acutalibacteraceae; genus UBA8612. The sequence continues at coordinate 30,391 of CADBPL010000018.1, read as the reverse complement.
CAAAACGGCACGATCACGCCGCAAAAGCAGGATAACAGCCGGGCAACCTATGCTTCGATGCTCGACAAAAGCATGGCGCCGGTCGACTGGAGCAAAACGGCGCAGCAGGTGCACGATCAGATCCGCGGGCTCGACCCGTGGCCGGGCGCCTCGACCGTGATCCACGGAAAAACCGTCAAGCTGTCCCGTTCCCATTTGGGCAGCCCCTGCGGCAAACGCGCCGGTGAAGTCGTCGGTGCCGATAAACAACTGGAAGTCTGCTGCGGCGACGGGGTCACCGTTCTGATCGGCGAACTGCAGGCGCAGGGCAAAAGCAAGCTGCGCGCCCCGGATTTTTTACGCGGCTTTAAAATTGAAAAAGGAACCATTTTAGGGCAATGATTTTTGAGAAAAGAGATTGATTATGGGTTTTCTTTATTTTGACTATTATTATCTGATTTTAGTCCTTCCCATGCTCGCGCTCTCCCTGATCGCGCAGGGCATGGTCAAATCCGCTTACAGCAAGCAGTCAAAGGTGTTGTCCTCGCGCGGGCTCACCGGCGCGCAGGCAGCAGCCAGAGTGCTTTATCAATACGGCATCAACGACGTGCGCATTGAAACGGTGTCGGGCAAGCTGACCGACCATTACGACCCCAAGGCCAAGGTGATCCGTCTGTCGCAGGAGGTCTCAAGCGGCGCAAACGTAGCCGCCATCGGCATCGCCTGCCATGAAGCGGGGCACGCGGCGCAGCACGCTGAAAACTATATGCCGATCAAAATCCGCAACATGATCCTGCCTGTGTGCAACATCGGCTCAGCCATCGGGTTGCCCATTGCGATTCTCGGCTACTTTCTCGGCTTTCATCCGCTGGTCTCCATCGGCCTGCTGCTCTATGGCCTGATCGCGCTGTTCCAGTTCGTCACGCTGCCCGTGGAGCTCAACGCCAGCCACAGGGCAATGAAGGTCATTGAAGAAACCAACATGCTCACCGACGATGAACAGCCGGGCGCGCGCAAGGTGCTCACGGCGGCCGCCATGACCTATGTGACTGCGCTGCTCGTCACACTGGCGAATCTGCTGCGCTTTGTGCTGCGGTTTAACAGGAGAAACTGATGAAATCAGCCAGACAAACCGCCTTTGAGATTCTGAATAAGATCAACCGCAGCGGTTCTTATTCCAACCTGACGATCGACAGTATGCTCAGCGGCTCCGACCTGAAAGAGGTGGACGCGTCGCTGGTCAGCGCTTTGGTTTACGGTGTGCTGGAACGCACCGTCACGCTGGATCACTGCCTGAGCCGCCATTTGAAGCAGCCTGTCAGAAAGCTCAAGCCGCAGGTGCTCACCGCCCTGCGCATGGGCGCTTACCAGCTGCTTTTTATGGATAAGATCCCGCCGTCCGCAGCCGTGAACGAAAGCGTCACGCTTGTGCGCGCCAACGGCTGCGCCTTTGCCGCCAGGCTGACCAACGCGGTGCTGCGCGCCGTCAGCCGCGAGGGGCTCGTCCTGCCGGATGAATCGGATCCGGATCAATACTTATCTGTCAAATATTCGTTTCCGCTGTGGCTCGTGCGCCTTTGGCGCGGCTGCTACGGGGAAGATAACGCCGAAGGGATCATGGCCGCCTGCACCGGCCGCCCGCCGTTGACCGTTCGGGTCAACACGCAGCGCACGACGGCGCCGCAGTTGAAACAGCGGCTGAAGGAAGAGGGCGTGGAAGCGGCGCCTGCGCCGTGTGAAAACGCGCTGAACCTCGGCAAATGCGGCAGCGTGGAAAAGCTCGTCAGCTTTCAAAAAGGGCTGTTTCACGTGCAGGACGCCGCGTCCCAGCTTTGCGCGGCGGCGCTTGACCCGCAGCCGGGCGACACGGTTCTCGACCTGTGCTCCGCGCCCGGCGGCAAGGCCTTCACGGCGGCGCAGCTGATGCACGACGAAGGCAGGATCATCTGTTGCGACATCCATTCCCACCGTCTGGCGCTGATCAAAGAGGGCGCCAATCGGCTCGGGCTTCGTTCCATCGACGTGGCGCTGAACGACGCGTGTACCATCAGCCGGCAGCTGCCCATGGCGCAGCGCGTGCTGTGCGACGTGCCCTGTTCGGGGCTCGGCATCATCCGCCGCAAGCCCGAGATCCGGTTCAAAGACCCGGGTGAGATTGACAAATTACCCAAAACACAGTATAATATATTGAATAATTCCGCAAATTATGTGATGCAGGGCGGCCGTCTGGTCTACTCCACCTGCGCGCTGAACCCCGCCGAAAATGAGGCGGTCGCGCAGCGCTTTTTGCAGGAGCACGACGATTTCGTGGCAGTTGAGCCTGCGGTCGGCGGCGAAGATTCTTACCGCAGCGCGCATACGCTGACGCTGATGCCGCATAGGAATCAGACGGATGGGTTCTTTATCGCCGTGTTTGAAAGGAGAGGGAAACGCTGAAGCAGGATATCAGATCCATGACGCTTGAGGAGCTGACCGCTTTCTTTTCCACCCTCTCTCTGCCGTCTTTTCGCGCCAGGCAGGTGTGGCAGTGGCTGCAGCAAAAGGGTGTTTCGTCGTTTGCCGACATGACCAATCTTTCCAAAGCCCTGCGGGACAGGCTCGCGGAAACCTGTTGCATCTACGATTGTAGAATCGAAAAAAAATCAGTTTCCGCGCTCGACCCCACCGTGAAATATCTGTTCCGGCTGCATGACGGCGAATTCATTGAAAGCGTTCTGATGAAATACAAATACGGCTATTCGCTCTGCGTTTCCACACAGGTCGGCTGCCGGATGAACTGCGCGTTCTGCGCCACGGGCAAAAGCGGCTTCGTCCGCGATTTGTCGGCAGGGGAGATCCTCGGCCAGATCCACGCAGCCCAGCGGGATGAAAGCATCCGCGTTTCCCACCTTGTGCTCATGGGCATGGGCGAGCCGTTTGATAACTACGACAACGTGCTGCGCTTTCTCAGGCTGGTCAACGATGAAAACGGCCTGAATATCGGTATGCGCAACATTTCTCTTTCCACCTGCGGGGTCGTACCCGGCATTGAAAAACTGGAAAAAGAAAATTTGCAGCTCACGCTTTCCGTGTCGCTTCACGCGCCGAACAACGCCATGCGTTCGTCACTCATGCCGATCAACCGCAAATACCCATTGGAAGAGCTGATGCGCGCCTGCCGCCATTATGCCGATGCGACCTCGCGCCGCATCTCCTATGAATACACCATGCTCGGCGGCGTGAATGATTCGGACGAATGCGCCCGCGAGCTGGCCGAGCTGTTAAAAGGAACGCTGAGCCATATCAATTTGATCCCGGCCAATGACGTAACGGAAAGCGGGCTGAAATCAAGCTCCCCTCAGCGCATCCGCGCATTTGCCGGGATTCTGGAGAACGAGGGCCGCACCGTGACGGTGCGCCGCAGCCTGGGCGGCGATATCGACGCCTCCTGCGGGCAATTGAGAAGCAAGCACATCCGTTAACATACCGCATCATTCCTCGGAAAGGAGACACGCACGGATACCCCGCGCCGTAGAAACAATGAAGATTTCAGCCAAAACAGACAAAGGAATTGTCAGAGCAAACAATCAGGATTCCTACGCGACCGGCGAGCTGGAGGGCGCGACCTGGGCCGTTGTTTGCGACGGAATGGGCGGCGCTGCCGGCGGCAACGTGGCAAGCTCCGTTGCTGTTCAAAAGATCACTGAGGCGCTCAAAAGCTGCTGCCGCAGCGGCATGAGGCCGCAATCGATCCTGAACATGATGGAATCGGCCATCCACCGCGCCAACGCCTGTTTGCTGGATATGGCGCGTCAGGACGTCAGCCTGAGCGGAATGGGCACGACCTGCGTGGTGGTTGTCATCCTCGACAGCACGGCTTATATCGCGCACGTGGGCGACAGCCGCGTTTACATCATCCCCAAAAACGGCGCCTTCCGCCAGATCACGCGCGACCATTCTTATGTGCAGGATCTGGTCGAAAAGGGGAGCATTACGCAGGAGGAAGCGCGAACCTATCCGGGCAAAAACATCATCACCCGCGCCGTCGGCGTGGCGGAAAACATTCGTGTTGATTTCAACGAAGAATCGCTGCAGGAGGACGACGTGCTTCTGCTTTGCACCGACGGGTTGACTAATTTTGTCCGCGATGAAACGATCACGGACATCATCATCCGCTCCGATCCATCCGAATACGCCGAAAAGTTAGTTCAGGCCGCCAACGAAAACGGAGGCGGCGACAACATCACGGTCGTAACGATCGCTTCGTAAAGGAGGGAAAACGATGGAAAACTATACGGGAAAACGCATCGACGACCGGTATGAGATCCATGAGATCATCGGCGTCGGCGGTATGGCCTACGTCTACAAGGCCTATGACCGCATCGACGACCGGATCGTCGCCGTGAAAATCCTGCGCGAAGAATACCTTGCCAACGAGGCATTCCGCCGCAGGTTCAAAAACGAATGCAAATTCATTGCCGTGCTTTCACACCCGAACATCGTTAAGGTCTATGACGTCAGCTTCGGCGATCGGCTGCAATATATCGTGATGGAATATATCGAGGGCATTACCCTCAAAGAATATATCGAACGCCAGAGGGTGATCTCTCCGAAAGAGGCGGTTCATTTTCTGACGCAGATCCTGCGCGCCCTTCAGCACGCGCACGACAAGGGCATCGTTCACCGCGATATCAAGCCGCAAAACATCATGCTGCTGCAAAACGGCACCATTAAAGTTACCGATTTCGGCATTGCCAGCTTCAGCCGCAGCGAAAGCCGCACCATCTCCGAAGGGGCGATCGGTTCGGTGCACTATATCAGCCCGGAGCAGGCGAAGGGAGATTTCACCGACGCCAAGGCGGATATCTATTCCGTGGGCGTTATGCTGTATGAAATGCTGACCGGTCAGCTGCCGTTCCAATCCGACAGCGCCGTTTCCGTTGCCCTCATGCAGGTCAACGATGAACCCGTTCCACCCCGCAGCATCAACGGCAGCATTCCCGTCGGGCTGGAGCAGATCACCATGCGCGCCATGCAGAAGGATCCGAAGCTGCGTTATCAGTCGGCAGCGGAAATGCTGCTGGATCTGGATGAATTCAAACGGAATCCCTCCATTAAATTTGATTATTCCTATTTTGTCGACAATGAGCCGACCAAATATATCGATCGCACCATGACCTCGAATCAGCCGCTCGTGCCGAAAAACGAGGAAAGGCAGGATCCCGCCCGGGGCAAACCGCGCGTCAACGATGAGTATGCGACGCGCAACAACAAGCTCATTCCGATTCTGTCCGGTGTTCTGGCCGGTCTGGTCGCCGTGTCTGCGCTGATCTTCTCTTACCTGTTCTTCTTCACCGACGTGATGAAGGTCAGCAAACTGGAGGTTCCCAATTTTCTCAACAAAAATTATGAAACGGAGATCGCCGGCAACGACGCATACAGCGATTTTCGGATCAACGTGATTTACGAAAACGATTCCGCGTCGCCCTACGGCGTCGTTGTGAAGCAGGACCCGGAAAAGGGCACAAAGGTTCAGTCCGGTCAGACCGTTACGCTCACCGTCAACCAAAACCAGAAAACCGTTACCGTGCCCGACGTTTACGGGCAGAAATATGTGGACGCGACCGAACAGCTCAAAGCGGCCGGTTTTGCCACCTCATACGAAACGCAATATGACGCGACCGCAGAGGAGGGCACCGTGCTCAGCACACTGCCGGAGCGGGGCAGCGAAACCGTTGCCGGCACCGCGATCGTCCTCTTCGTGGCAACGCGCACCGATAAAGACGCGGTTTTGGCGCCCGAGGTGGTCGGTTATTCTGAAAGCGACGCCAGAGAAATGATCAAATCCGTCGGCCTTTCGGTCGGCTCCGTCACTCAGCGTGACGACGTTTCGGCCGCCGGAACCGTGCTCGAACAGATTCCGGCGCAAGGAGAAGCGGTGCACAAAAACGAGACCATCGACCTGATCGTCAGCAGCGGCAAGGCGCCGAACGTGGCAACGGCCATCGCCGTCAAGCTGCCCTATATGGCGGGCACCGAAACGGGCGAACTCAAGGCCTATTTGAATTCGGCGGTCGTCGCCACCGAGGAAGTGCTGCTCAACGGCGGCACCTACAACGTGGAGGTTACCGGTTCCGGCAAAGCCGACAAGCTGATCGTTAAGATCGACAACAAAGATATTTACAGCTGCACCATCAACTTCACAACCGACCCCATCGCGCTCAGCGACGTGGCCACCATCGAAGACGCCTTTAAGAATTCCTTCTATACCGACGCTTCCTCCATCATTCCGAGCGTGGTTGGCCTGACTGACGAAAAGGCAAAGCAGACCTTGAAAGACGCCGGCTTCAACAACATCACCATTGAAACCGAGATCACGCTTGATCCCAAAAAGATCGGCGTTGTGCTTTCGCAGATGCCGGATATTTCCTCCGGGCTCAACCGCTTCAAGCGCTATCCGACCGACACAACCATCATTCTCGTTGTGGGCAGAGGGGTTCTTCAATGAGTCAGGCAGAAGGGCTGCTCATCAAGGGCATCGGCGGCTTTTACTACGTGCAGGTCGGCGATACCGTTTATGAGTGCAAAGCCAAAGGGATCCACCGCAAAAACAGGATCACGCCGCTGGCCGGAGACGCCGTGACTATTTCCTTCAACCCGTCGGGTTACTGTTCGCTGGATGAGATTCACGAGCGCAAAAACTTTCTCAACCGCCCGCCGGTGGCAAACGTGGACAAGCTGTTCATTTTAGCCTCGACCCGCGAACCCATGCCCAGCACGTTCGTGATCGACAAATTCACCGCCATCGCACAGGATAAGGGCATCGACTGCGCCGTGGTGTTCACCAAAACCGATCTGGCAGCCGCCGACGAGCTGGTCGAAATCTACCAAAAATCCGGCTTTGACGTCTTCGCCCTTTCCACGCAAAACGACAACGGGCTGGAGGAACTGAAGGCGGCCATGAACGGCAAGATCTGCGTTTTATGCGGCAACTCCGGCGTCGGCAAATCGACGCTGCTCAACCGCCTGTGTCCCGAGCTGCGCCTGGAAACGGGCGAGATCAGTGAAAAGCTGGGGCGCGGCCGCCACACCACCCGCCAGGTGGAGCTGTTCCGCGTCGGCGACGGCTATATTGCCGACACGCCCGGCTTCGCCGCCATTGAGCTGGACGGGGAGGAACGCATCGTCAAGGAAAACCTGCCGTTTGCGTTCCGCGAGTTTTTGCCCTATCTCGGCCGCTGCCGCTTTACAAGCTGCACCCACGTGGCCGATAAGGGCTGCCTGATCTGTCAGGCGGTCGAAGAAGGTCGGATCATGCCATCTCGCCACGAAAGCTATGTCGCCTTGTATAACGAGGCAAAGAACATAAAAGACTGGGAACTGAAAACCAAATAAAGAAAGGGTGTTTCACATGCAAACCTCCAAAAGAATCGCGTCGCTCTGTCTGGCTCTGCTGTTGGCAGTCGCCTTTTTGGCGCCTTGCTTTGCCGAAAGCAAGGTCACGCCCATCATCATGGTCACCGGCATGAACGCCGTGCCGCTGGTGAAGGATCAGGGCACCGATCAAGAAACCGTGGTCTGGGCGCCGCCGGCCGAGGCGATCACCTCCAAGATCCCTCAGCTGATCTGGCCGACCATCAGCGTTATGTTCACCCGCAACTGGGATAAATTCATGGATGCGGTTCTGCCGCTGGTCAACGAAGTGTTTGAGCCGGTTCGTTACACCGAGCTGGGCAAAACGCTCTACGACGTCACCACCGACACCATGAGCGGTTCCTATGCCGAAAACCACAGCAGCAGCTTTTTGAACGAGGCCGGCCGCGATCTGGGGCAGTATCTGGCGGATAAGGTCGGCGCGGACAATATGTATCTGTTCATTTACGACTGGCGGCAGGATCTGTATCAGGTCGCGCAGGAATTGAACACATTCGTCGAACAAGTCAAGGCGGATCACCACTGCGATAAGGTCGATTTTGTTTCGGTCAGCATGGGCAGCGTGGTCACCAACTGCTATCTGGCTCAGTTCGGCTGCGATTCACTGGAAAACGTCACCCTGGTTTCTCCGGCGTTCACCGGGCTTTCGCTGTTGGGCGACGTGTTCTGCGGCCGCGTCTGCTTTAAAGAAGCTGCGGTCTACCGCATTCTGGCGCAGGTCATGGCCGGTCACGACACCGCAAAGGAAGAAAAAATCAACAAGCTGTTCGGCATTCTGCTCAAAACGCGCCTGATGGCGCCGCTGTTCCGCTTTGGCGACACGATGGTAGAAGCCACCAAAGACCGCGTGTTTGCCGAAACCTTTGTTGAATCCTTCGGCCGGATGCCCGGCATTCTGGAGCTGATCCCCGCCGCAAAATATCAGGAGGCCAAACAGTTCCTGTATCACGGTGAAGAAAACGCCATCACCAAGCTTACCGACCGCTACTTTGAACAAGTCGGCAGCCACGTGGAAGAAATCTACAAGGGCATTCAGGAAAAGGGCGTCAACTTTGCCATCATTTCCTGCTACGGCCGCCAGAGCGCGCCGGTCTACGAAAACAGCGACAACCAGAGCGACGGCATCATCGATTCCTGCAACACCTCCGGCTTTGCCACCTTTGCCAAACACGGCGCTACGCTCGGCAGCGATTATAAGCAGGCGGTCGACTGCGGACACAACCACCTTTCAGGCGACGGCATTGTTGACGTTTCCACCGCCATGTTCCCGGAGTGCACCTGGATCATCAAGCATTTTGAGCACTTCAATTATGAATATGAAGGCAACAGCTGCGCGCTGGTCTACTGGCTGACCACCCGCACGGAGCAGGCGACGGTGTTTGACAACCCCGAATTCCCGCAGTTCATGGATTACAGCTATCAGACCCATATGCTCACCCCCTTGAAATAATAAAACCGAACCGCCCGGGCGTGCAGATCAGCTTTCTGATTTGCGCGCCCCTTTGGTTCGGATGAAAGAAAACACCGTATTACGGGGAATCATTCCAGTTCTTCCGCCGTTACAAAAATCGGCTCCGCCGCGCTGTCGAACGGCTGCGCGCTGACGACCGAAAGCGCGTGACCCGGCAGGGAAAGCGTTTGACCGTAAAGAGTCACGCCCTCCACGGTGATGCTGTCTGCGTGAAGCAGCGGCAGCACCGAAAAGCTGCTCAGCTTTAATCGCAGCCCAAGCCCGACGGCCTTGACCACACTTTCTTTCAACGTCCAGACCGTGAAAAAGCGTTCCTCATTCTGCGCCGCCCACGCCTGTTCGTCGGCGGTGAAGCAGCGCCGTGCGACCCCGCTGCGCACCGAGCCGAGCTGCTGCACGTCAACGCCGACGGCGCCCTCGCTCACCGCCAAAACAACATAGCCGCCGCTGTGAGAAAGGTTGAACTGCCGCTCGAGCTGCGGCGCATAGGGCTTGCCGAACCGGTCGATCTCAATTTTTTCTTCGTCAAGGTGCAGCACCTGACCGAGCAGCGCCCCTGCGCCGAGGCAGTGCAATTGACCGTCACGGCTTCTGATCCGTTCCGCGCGCGCGCGCCGAAGCGGGAAGCGGGCCAGAACGGCTTCGCTAAGCTTTTTGGCTTCGGTCAGCGGCAGCACAAAAATCTGCGTCATCACGCGGCTCCTTTCCGTTTTCTGTCAACATTATACCACAGGAATCCATTTTTTCAACCTGCTCTATTTTGCGAAAACATTATTTACTTTTTTTAAAATTTGTTTTATACTGGTATCAGTCAGTGAAAGGTGTGATTCTATGAATTTTCTGTCCGTCCTCATGTCTGTGCTCATAGCGCTCTCCGCTTTCTTCAGCGGCTTCGTCGGCACCGGCAAACCCAAAGCGGTTCAGGACGATTTTGTGCCCGTAATGCGCTTTGTGGCCACAAGCGACACCCACGTGAAAACCTACGGCGATAAAGCCTGCATCCGCATTGCCAAGCTGATGAGATCCGCTTATCAGATCGCTGCGAGCGACAAGGATTATGACCGGATCGACGCGTTTACCTTCAACGGCGATCTGACCGACCGCGGCCGTTCATTCCAGTATCAGGCGTTTGCCGCCTATACGCAGGCCAACCTGAAGGGCGACACCAAGCGCCTTTGCGTGGTGGCCCGGTCGCACGACTCCAATGCAAAAGGCCCTGCAAACGCGCTGGAATATTTCAAATCCGTCACCGGTCAGGCCGAAACCGATTACCATGAGGTGATCAACGGCTTCCACTTTATCGGCATTTCTTCCTCCGCTTCGGCAGAAGAGCACTACACCGCCGCGCAGGTTCAATGGCTTGACGAGCAGCTGGCTGCCGCCGCGCGTGACGGCAGCAACAAGCCGATTTTTGTCTTTCAGCATGAACACGTGCGCGACACCGTATTCGGCAGCTCAGAGTTTGACGGGTGGGGCATGACCAACTTCACCGACGTGCTCAAAAAATATCCGCAGGCCATTCACATTTCCGGCCATTCGCATTATCCGGCCGACGATCCGCGCTCCATCTGGCAGGGCGAATTCACGGCGATCAACGACGGCGGCATGGCCTATTATGAACTGACCGTTGACGAGGAAAGAGTGGTTCACCCAAGCGACAGCCGCAAGATGGCGCAGGCGCTGTTTATTGAAGTGGACGCAAACAACCGCGTTCTTGTGCGCGTTTATGACGTGACCGACGCGTGCTTCATCCGGGAATACCTGATCGATAATCAAAACGAGCCGGGCAAATATTCGCATGAGCTTCGCGCCGCTGCCGCTGCGAAAAATCCGCCCGCCTTTGAGGAAGGCGCGGAAATGACCATGCAGCGAATCGCAGGCGGTTATTGCTTCATCGTGCCGCAGGCCAAAACGGCTCAGGATGATGAAGTGTTCCTCTACCGCATCGTTGTGGCCGATATGAACAACAACATCGTTCACCAGGACAAGGTGCTGGCCGACAATTACCGCGCCTATCCGCCCGACACCGCCTATTTCACCGTTGACAAACCGACCGCGTCCGGCCGCTATGTTGCGGCGATCGTGGCGGAAGACGTCTGGGGCGTTCAAAGCAACCCGATCCACATGGAATTTGATGTAAAATAAACCAGAAAGGAATAAAAAACATGAAAAAAAGACTGATCGCGCTTCTTCTTTGTGTTTCTCTTCTGCTTACCGGCGGCACGTTCACCGCGGTTGCGGAAGACTACAAGCCGGCTGAGAAGCTCCTTTACCAGATCGGTGAAAAGGCGATTCAGGGACTGGCCGGCGCCATCGCAGCCATCATCCCGACGCCCCGCGGCTGGCAAACCGAAAAGCAGTATCGCAATGAACACGATTTTTCGGTCAAGTCCTACGGTTTCCAAAAAACGTCCCCGGCGGCGTCCGCCTGGTCGGTTGGCTACGGCAGCCGTTCCCTGCAGACCGGCGATGAGCTGACCACCGATTGCTATGTCGGCGGCAGCCTTGCCGTGGGTGAGAAAAAGCTCGCCACACAGGTGCTCGACGATCAGCGCGTGCGCGCCATTGCCATGAGCGACGGCAGCGGCGTCACCGTTTTTGCCAGCCTCGACGCGTTCGGCATTGCCAGCACCGAGGTGCAGAAGATCCGCGATATGCTCGCCGATTTTGCTGCGGCAAACAACATCAAATCCATCAATATTTCCGCTTTGCACCAGCACAGCTGCGTCGACACCTACGGCATGAACGGCGATCTGATCCCCGCCATTCTGTTCGGCGGCGTGCGCAACCTGCTCGGCATCAAAAACCCGAACGGCCAGAATGAAGCGTTCATGCAGCATCTTTACACCGCTGTGCAGGAAGCCGTTAAAGAAGCCGTCGGCAGCATGAAGCCGGGCAAGCTGTATTACGGCAACATCGATATTGCCAATTTCATCCGCGATAAGCGCGACCCGCAGGTGATCGACGGCAACCTCAACCGCCTGCGCTTTGTGCCGGACGGCGGCGGCAGAGAGACCTGGCTGGTCAATCTGGCGATCCACTGCGTGGGCTTAGGCGCCGGCGGGCGTCGGGTCACGGGCGATTTCCCGTATTACATGGAAAAATACATCAACGAAAACGCCAACGCCGATTTTGTGATGATCGAGGGCGCGGAGCTTGCCATCACCTCGGATTATTCGCCGATTGAAGGCCTGCCGCTCGACCCCGAGCTGCTCAAAGAGGTTGACGATGAAGGCTATGCGCGCTTAGCGGTTTTCGGTGCGGAGCTTGGCAAAAAAGCCTGCGCGATCACCGAAGAGGAAGAGCTGGAGCCCTCCCTCAAATATGCGTCCCAGCCCTACATGATCACCACCAAGAACAACGTTTTGCTGCTCATTGCCAAGTGCGGGCTGCTCACCGTCAACGTCGTCCACTCCGGTCTGTTCAAGTTCAAGATCGTCAGCGAAGTGGGCTATGTGGAATTCGGCAACCGCGTCGCTGCCGTGATCGCGCCCGGCGAGCTTGCGCCGGAGATCGCCTATGGCGGCGCCATGAGCGCAGAGGATTCCTGGACGGGAACCACCTGGGATTATCCCGCCTTCCAGGAAACGATAAAGGATAAGAAGCTGCTTGTGTTCGGCCTGACTAACGACCAGACCGGCTATATGCTGACCGACAACAGCTGGCACTCCTTCCTTTGTGAAAACGAAGAGATCGTTTCCGCCGGCCCCGTCGCCGGGTCCGAATTCACCACAGCGTTTTATGCGCTCTATGAGAATCTGCCCAAATAAAACGACCGAAAAAAGCCCGCCGCCACAGCTGAAGTGACGGCGGACTTTCGCTTTGCCCGTCAGGAAAGGTCGATGATCTTTTCATCGGATCGATAAACCAGCACGTTCAGCCGGTTGCCGTCCGGGTCGGTGAGCGTGTTGCATGCAAAGCGCTCCGGCTCAAACAGATAACGCACCGTGATCAGATCATAAATGAACGCACCCTTGTCCCCGCGTTTCTTTGACAGCGCCGCGCTTTGCCGGCAGAACCGATGCAGCAGGGTCGAACCGTTGTTTTCAATTTTGAAAAAATCACAGTTCGGATGATGGCAGGTGTCAAGCGTCGCAATTTTGTGCGGGTATTTCACACACGCGGCAAAGGCGGCTTTATCCATGCCGTGATTGAATTCATACCCCTGATAATTCGGCTTTTCGCTGATATTGCCCGCCATGAGTAGCAGCGGCATGGCGCCGGTTTTTTCGAGGATCTTTTGGGTGACGGTGCACGGGCCGAGACTGACCAGAACGGAATCCGGTTCGATCTGCTCCAGCCAATCGTCAAAGGGGAGGATAGGGGAAAACGGCTCATACGCCGCGGGCAGAATATCGCCCATGCCGTCGCTGCCGTGGATCAGAAAAAGCGTTTCCTCGTTTTGCCGGATAGAGGAGGTGTCGACCAGGCGAACCTTGCTCCTGTCGCAATCCGCATAGGTGAGGATGCGCTGCGCGTTGGCAAAGGAAACGGCCAGCGGCATATTGCCCGCGATAGGCAGAATATCAATGCGGTCAAACCGCGCGGCATTTTGCAGCACGTAAGCGGTGGCGGCTGCATCATCCAGACCGTAATCACAAAGCAAAATCATATTTTTCGGCATTTCAATCGCTCAGCGATTCGGATTACGCATAAAAAGAAACAGAGCTTCTTCGATTTATGCCCGAATCGCGCTCCCTTCTCATTTTTTATGCAAGACGTCCTTGCGAAGTACCGATCTTTATTGTAACACGAAATAAAAAGATTGCAAGCCGATCGCAAAAGAAAAGCTCCGCCTTCGGCAACCCGAAAACGGAGCAGGGGATCAATCGTCGCTTAAAAACTCACTGGGCTTCATGTTAAAAACACGGCAAAAAGCGATGATCTCAATGTCGGTTACAAAGCGCTTGCCGCACTCGATGCGCTGGATCGCGTTTTTATCTATATCAAGATTCAGTATCTGAAGCTTTTCTGCCAACTGCCTCTGGCTGCACTTCGGTTTCATCTGCTTGCGCAGCCTCGCGATTTTTTCACCGCAAATGTTGTTCTTGTTTTCGTCTTTGATCATACAGTATCACCAACTTTACAAAGGACTCGTTTTTTGTTGTTTATTCAACAATGTAGTGTTATTATACGCTTATTTTAGAAAAGGTTGACAACGCATTGGAACAAAGGAAGAAAAATTTGTGATTTATTGCTCATTTTTTTAAAAAATGATGGATAACTTTATTCGTGGCGCGCTGATTGACAACGCTGCAAAAAAATAGCAATTCCTGTTTCGTATGATTCGACGCTCTTGGTGCAAAATAGCACTGAACCAATCTTGTACAAAGGGAGAAGAAAGATGAAAGCAACCGGAATCGTCAGAAGAATCGATGACCTCGGCCGCGTGGTGATCCCGAAGGAAATTCGGCGCACCATGCGCATTCGGGAGGGTGACCCGTTGGAGATTTACACCGCCGCTGACGGCGAAGTGATTTTTAAAAAATATTCTCCGGTGGGGGAACTGTCGCCGCTGACCGCGCAATATGCCGAGGTTTTGCACCGCAGCACCAATCAGCCGGTGCTGATTTTTGACCGCGATAAAGTGATCGCCTGCGCGGGCATTTCCAAAAAGGAGGTGCTCGACCGCCGGCTCACGCAGGAGCTGGAGGACATTATGGAACGACGCGAAAGCTACCAGCTCAGTCACGGCGCTTCGCCACTCGTTCCGGCGTCCGGCGTGGAACGAAACGCGGCCGTGGCCGTGCCGATCCTTGCCGCGGGCGACGTGGCCGGCGCCGTGGTGCTGCTCAGCGATGAGAGCGGGGAGCAGACCGCGCAGGCTGACGTGAAGTTAGTGCAGGTCGCCGCCAACTTTTTGGGGCGTCAAATGGAAGAATAATGCGGTATTCCCTGAAAAAACGCACTGTGCGGATCATCGAAAATCTGCACAGTGCGTTTTCTTTATGTCTCCTGATCAAAAGCTAAATTGCTCGTCCACGTCTTTTCGCCCGCGTCGAATTTCACGTTTGCCTTCAGCTTGATTTCTCCGCCCGGTACGGCGGTAAAAACAAACGGCTCTTCCGGATGCAGTGTGTTGTTCTCAGCATATTTCTCTGAAAGCAGAAAACTCACATATCTGCTTGGGAGGATCTCTGACAGTTCGACCGGGTCTATTATTATGGTTTTATATAATCAGAACTTGATGATTTCGGCGATATAGTCTTTCACTTCGTCGATTTTAATGCGCTTTTGATCCATGGTGTCGCGGTCGCGCACGGTCACGCAGCCATCCTCCACGCTGTCAAAATCGTAGGTGATGCACACGGGCGTGCCGATCTCATCCTGACGGCGGTAGCGCTTGCCGATGGAACCGGTCTCGTCGAAATCGACCATGAAGCTCTTCTGCAGCGCTTCATACACCTCCAGCGCCTGCGGGCTGAGCTTTTTGGACAGCGGCAGCACCGCGGCCTTGAAGGGCGCCACCACGGGGTTAAGATGAAGCACCACACGGGTGTCGTTCTTTTCGGCGTCCACAACCTCTTCATCATAGGCTTCGCACAGCAGCGCGAGCACCGTGCGATCCAGCCCGTAGGTGGATTCGATGATGAAGGGGATGAAGCGCTCGTTGGTTTCGGGGTCGAGATAATCCATCTTCTGCCCGCTGTATTCCTGATGGCGGGTCAGGTCAAAATTCGTGCGGTTGTGCGTGCCGTTGATTTCGCCCCAGCCGAAGGGGAAGAGGAATTCGATGTCGCACGCCGCCTTGGCATAGTGCGCAAGCTTTTCGTGGTCGTGATAGCGCAGATGCTCCGGCGCAATGCCCAAATCTTCATAATACTGCTTGCCGTAAGCCTTGAAATAATCGTAAAGCTCGGTGTCCGTGCCCTCCTTGCAGAAGGTCTGGAACTCCATCTGCTCAAATTCGATCGTGCGGAAGGTGAAGTTGCCGGGCGTGATCTCGTTGCGAAACGCCTTACCGATCTGGCCGATGCTGAACGGCAGTTTTGCGCGCATCGTGCGCTGCACATTAACATAGTTAACGTATTCGCCCTGTGCGTTTTCCGGACGCAGATAAATCACGCTCTTGCTGTCGTTAGTCACGCCGCGGAAGGTCTGGAACATCAGGTTGAATTCACGGATCTCGGTGAAATTGTGCTTGCCGCAATGGGGGCAGGGGATGGAATGAGCCTTGATGTATTCAAACATTTCCTGCTTGGTCATACCGTCGGCATGCGCCTCGGGGTCAAAATCGTCGATCAGGTTGTCAGCGCGGTGACGCATTTTGCACTCCTTGCAGTCCAGCAGCGGATCGGAAAAGCTCGCCACATGGCCGCTGGCTTCCCACACGCGGGGGTGCATCAGAATGTCGGCGTCCACTTCAAAGCTGTTTTTGCGCTCCTGAATGAAGCGCTTGCGCCAGGTATCCTTTACGTTATTTTTCAGCCGTGCGCCGAGCGGGCCGTAATCCCAGGTGTTGGCCAGGCCCCCGTAAATATCGCTGCCGGCGAAAATGAAGCCTCTGTTTTTGCAAAGCGCCACGATTTTTTCCATCGTTTTTTCGGAATTGAGCATGGTTCATGTTTCCTTTCACATTTTTCAAATCTTCCTGCCCATATTAGCATAATCCGCATACAATGGCAAGCAAAATCGTGCAATTCCTGCGGAATCCTTTTTAAATTGATGCAATTTTTGCCTAAAACTTGCGAAGACATGAATTTTGTACTATAATGCAGTTATCTATAATGAAAGGGAAGCGAAGCATGGAAGACGGGATCAAATTAACCGAACCGATGAAAATGAGCGACGTCGAGCCGTATATCCACGAGGCGATCGCGGCCGGCGGCAGCGTGCGTGTGCTCGTAAAAGGGTCAAGCATGTATCCGTTTCTGGTCAACGGCCGGGATTCCGTGTTTTTTGAAGCACTGCCAAAGCGTGCGCTGCGCAGCGGCGATATTCTGTTGTATCGGCGCACGAACGGTCAATATGTGATGCACCGCTTATACGCAGTTGCAAAAAACGGCTCGCTGACCTTTGTGGGCGACAACCAGAGCATACTGGAAAAGGGGATCAGGCCGGAGCAGCTGATCGCATCCGTCAACATTTGCATCCGCCGCGGCAAAATGATCAACTGCAGCCGCAGCATACGCAACCGGTTGATGATTCTTTACATGAAAATGCGCATCCGGCTGCCGAAAACAACGCTGCTGCTGACGCGCGCCTTCATTAAGCTCAAGCACATCGGGGGGTGAAAAAGCGTGAACGAAAAATGGGGAAAGCTGATCGAATTCATTAAAAACCGTGAAGAAAACAAGGACCATATTTTCTGGATGGCGCGGCAGGCCAAACCCTACCGCGGCACCATTGCGCTGATGCTGCTGTTCGAGATCCTTTCGCTGATGCTGTCGCTGCTGAGCACCTTTGTCAGCAAAACGGTGGTGGACCGCGCCACCTCCGCCCGGCTGGACGCAAAATATGTTGCCATCATGGCGGGCGCCTCGCTGCTGTCGATCGCTTTTTCAACGGTGTTTCGCATCTTCAACGATTATGTGAATGAAAACTTTTCCTTCGGGCTGCGCTGCAAAATGTTCAGCGGCATTCAAAGCAGCGTGTGGCAAAAGCTCATCCGATTCCACAGCGGCGACATTGTGACCCGCCTGACCAGCGATATTTACGGCATTTCCTCCGGCATCCTCACCATCGTTCCCAACACGATCGTGACCGCGATGCAGCTCACCATCGCTTTTTTCATTCTGTTTCATTACGACCATGAGCTTGCCGTTTTCGCTCTGGTGATCGGCCCGCTCGGCGGCCTGATCTCGCTGACGCTCATGCCCAAATACAAGGTCTATCAGACGCGGCTGAAAGAGAGCGAATCCGCTTACCGCGCTTTTATGCAGGAGAGCCTGTCCAACATCACGGTGGTCAAGACGTTCCGGCTTGAAGAGGAAAACAACCGCCGCATGGAAGAATTCCGGCAGGATCGATTGAAAACAACGCTTTCCGCCGCCAAGCTCGGCACCGTCATCCACAGCCTCATGCGCCTGTTTTACAGCTTTGGCTACATTCTGGCGTTCTGCTGGGGCGCTTACCGCATCTCGACCGGCAAAATCACTTACGGCACGCTGACGCTGTTCATTTCGCTGGTGTCGCAGGTGCAGGGCTCGCTCAGCCGTCTGTCCAAGGTGCTGCCGCAGTTTTATTCCATGGTGATCTGCTCCAAGCGCATCCGGGAAGTGACGGACCTTGAAAACGAACAGTTCTCCGGCCGCGAGGGGGTGCCCAAACAGATCGGCATCCGCATGGATCACGTCAATTTTGCCTATAACGTCAAGCCGGTGCTCAACGACGTCACGCTGGAGATCAAGCCGGGTGAGCGCGTGGGCATCGTGGGCGCTTCCGGCGCAGGCAAGACCACGCTCATCCGCCTGCTGCTGGCGCTCATCACGCCGCAGAGCGGCACGTTGACTTACGTCACGGAAGACGGGCTGCAGCCCGTGGAGCCGGATTCGCGGCGGTTCATCTCCTATGTGCCGCAGGGCAACACGCTGCTGGCCGGAACGATCGAGCAAAACCTGCGCAACGGCAACGCGAACGCGACCGAGGAGGAGCTGTGGACGGTGCTCAAAGCGTCCGGCGCCTATGATTTTGTCCGGAATTTGCCGGACGGGCTGGATACCGAGCTTGCGGAACACGCCACCGGCATTTCCGAAGGGCAGGCGCAGCGGCTTTCCATTGCGCGTGCGCTGCTCAAAAAGCTGCCGCTGCTCATTCTGGATGAGGCCACCAGCGCGCTGGATGAGCAGACGGAGGCCAAGGTGCTGGACGGCATTTCCAAATACACCGACCGCACCTGTATGTTCATCACGCACCGCCGCTCCATGCTGCGCTACTGTGACAAGGTGCTGGAGCTGAGTGAGGACGGTTATGTTACCATGAGAACGCTGGATCATTCCAATGAAGAATAAAACAAGAGAGGTGTCATCATGAAAACAAAGCTGAAAAAAGCGCTTGCCCTGTGCGCTGCGCTCACACTGCTGTTGTCAACCGCTTCCTGCGCGAGCAAGCCAACCGCCGAACCGGCCGGAGCGCCGACCGAGACCGCGGCGGCCGAAACCGGCACGTCGGCTGCAACAATCGCGGCGGAACCTGTAACACAGCCCGAGGTCGACGTTTCGGCTTATCCCGTCGGTTTGCTGGGGCAAAACGTCAAGGAGGTTCAGGCTCAGCACCCCTTTGGCAACAACATCTTTTTCGATCACTGCGAAGAATGCGCCTTTGATGATTGGTATCCCGGCGTCAGCTACCTTTATTCATCCTTTGACCGGGATGAGAACGACCTGAGAACGCCGACGGACGACGCCGTGTTTGAAACGCTTTACACCTCGTCCGACACCGAGCTTTATCCCGGGCTGAAAACCGGCTCCGGCTATCAGGACTATGCCAGGGCGTTTTCTCTTTCCGATTGTGATTACAACAGGGAATTCTGCGCCTACACCGCGACCTTCCGGTTCCCGGTGAACGGCAAAACGGCAACGGCCTATCTGTTTTTCTTTCACGCCGATTCCGTTTGCCATTCGATCATCATCACGGTTCTTGACAAGCTGGATTTTAAAACGCTCGACGTTGAAGAAAATGACAGAGAGAACTATCCCGTTTTGTTCGTCGGGCGCAGCGCATTGGAAATGAAGCAAAAATATAAAGAAGCTTACTGCGATATTTCCGAATATGACACGAAGCTGAGAAAGCACATGTATCTGGGCGTCGAGCCGGAAGAGGGGTATGAAGAAAAGCCGATCGATCCGGACGCGCTCATCAAGGGGCTGTTCCTGTTCAGCGATGAATACGAGGCGCTGCCCGGCATTCGCATTGGGGATTCCGCCGCGGCCGCCGGTTTTGAGGGAGAAGAAGACGAAATGACCGGCGAAACGGTCTATCCGTGCGACGTGATTCTGGTCGGCGGGTTCTTCCTTGAGCCGTATATCACCGGCCGGGACGGCAACTTCGCCTCCTTCCAATTCAATTGCAAGCAGCTCTATTGACGGTTTTTTTCACCATAAATCCAAACATTTTAGCATTAAAATGAAAAATCTATTGCGAATTCTATTGACTTGTTACCAAAAAAAGGTTATAATGTAACAAATTTTTTAATATTTGCTTGTTTTGTGCCGTGCCGGCGCGAAAGGTTCGGTGTGAAGCGGGCAAAAAAACAAAAAGGAGATGTGCAAACATGAAAAAGCAAAAAATGCTGAAATCCGTGCTCTCGCTTGCGCTGGCGTTGATCATGGTTTTCGGCGCCGTCCCGGCTGCCAACTTTGCCGGTCTGATTGCTTCGGCAGTTGACGTCAGAGAGGGCACGCCTACGGTCAGCAAAGGCTATTGGGAGTACTATGATGACGGCGAAATCGTTTTCAAAGGCCAGACCATCAAGGCGCTCACCGATGCTGACGTCACACCGTGGACCGACAAAGACGGTGCGAACATTGTTGACAGCATCAGCTCGGTCACCATCGCCAACACGGTCAATACGATCGGTGCAAACGGCTTCAAGCTGCTCAAGGTTGACGCTGTCGGCATCCCGAAGACGGTAACGGCGATCGACTCCAACGCGTTCAGCAATTCCTCCATCAAGTCCGTCTATTTTGAAGGTTCTCAGGCAGAATGGAAAGCCATCTTTACGGCGAACGTTGACGGCCTTCGCGTTTACTTCAGCCACAAGCATACCGGCGGCATTCTGAAGCACAGCTATGCGGCGACCTGCACCAAGAAGGGCTATGAAGGCGATAAATACTGCTCTCAGTGCGGCGCTTTCTATGCCAAGGGCGGCTACACCGAAAAGAGCGATCACAAATGGTCAAGCGGCTATGCTTACATCACCGGCATGGAGCCCACCTGCAGCAAAGGCGGTTATCAGGCTAAATTCTGCGAAGTCTGCGGCGTTTTTGATTTCAAAACCCAGACCCCGGTTCCAGCTACTGGCGAGCACGATTGGGTCGTTCAGGATGGTGATAAATTCACTAACTGCCAGTCAAAACTTGGTGAGCAGATTGTGATGCATTGTAAAAACTGCAACTTGGCGAGCAACACCAAAGATGAAAAAAATGGCATCGACTTTACTCAGCTTACTTATAAATATAAGACCGGTGAAAAAGATAAAGACGGTAAGGATATTATTGTTGATTCCGGTGAAACGGATCTCAGCAAGCTTACCGCTACGCAGCAGAAAAATGTTGTCAACGGTGAACAAGTTCAGTACAATCAATGGCTTAAAAAGTATAGCACCGTTCAAATCGACAACAACGGCAATGCCATCCATCATTATGTGAACACGGTGACCGAACCCACCTGCACCCAAGACGGTAAAACCGTCGTCACCTGTGAATGGTGTAACGATTACAACTATGAATACGTTCTGCCGGCCACCGGCCACAGCGATGTTCAGACCGGCAACGTGATCAATTATGAAATTCCCGCCACTTGCACCGAACCCGGCGAACGCGGTTCCCGCTGCACCATCTGCGGCGACGTGCTTTACAGCGAAGTGATCCCGAACAACCACACGAAGGGGTATTACTCCGGCACGTGGAAAACGCTCAAGAGCCCCAACTGTGTGGAAGACGGTTATCAGTGGCTCGTCTGCAATTACTGCGGCGATTACATCAAGGATGAAAACGGCGACAACGTTCAGAGAACACTCAACAAAACGCCCGACGTTCACACGGCGTCCCGCTGGTTCACTACCCTTGAACCCACCTGCACCGAAAAAGGCGAGCAGGTCAAAATCTGCACCGTCAAGGGCTGCCCCTATTATTCCGATACCGTCCTCGGCAAGGCTGTTGTCAAAATCAGCGACAGAAAAGCGCTTGACAACATCATCGCCGTCACGAAAGACGTTGACGTGAACCGCGTCCACTTCTTCTACAGCGATTCCGGCCTGACGAACGACGAACAGGTTTATGACGTTGCCAACGAAATCAACATGGCGATCCTTGCCGCCTATCAGAAGGGCGATTCGAGCAAGCTCGCTGATAATCTGACGAAAATCTTTGAGACAGCCGTTACTTACCACGGCTATATCGGCACCAGGAAAGACGGCACCGAAGGCTTCATCTTTGATGAAGAAAGCTACGACGTCGACGATAAGGGCAACGTCGTCACGACCTGTGTCGCAGAACCGACCGGCGATGTGAGATATGTTTTCTCCGAAATCATCGCGGAAGCAGTCAAGCAGATCATCGCGCGCGAAAGCGTGATCAACACCACGAATGATATTGTTGCCATTCTGGAACAGGCATGGACAGATCTCGGCACGGCTGAAATTAAAACCGTTATCGACGCCAACAGAGACCTCATTGCCAAGATCACCGATAAATCCCTTGCCAAGCAGGAAATTGACGCCCTTGGTCATGATTATGTCCGCTGCGCCTACATCGTTGTGAACAACGAATTCATCCCCGTCTGCCAGAAGGCCGGCGACACCGCCTGGTATAAGATCGCTTCTTATAATGCTGACGGCGAACCGGTTGCAAGCGACGAAAAAGTGGAAGGCAACGCTGTTACCGAAGTCAACTGCATTGACGGCGGCGGCAACATGATCTCCCAGTGCAGAAGATGCATGAAGCTGGCTGAACCGAAGCTTGTGCTGCAGGGTTCTCACGACCTCAAGACGAAGAAGATTGCGGCAACCTGCTATGAAAACGGTTATGACCACACCTACTGCACCAAGTGCGATTATTACAAAGACGTTGACACCGACATTAAACTGACCCACAACTATGTGGAAACCATCATCAAAGAATCCACCTGCTCCAAGGCAGGCATCAAGGTCAAGATCTGCTCTTACTGCGGCGATGTTGACAAATCCACCTACCAAACGCTCGATCTGCTGCCGCACAGCGATTCGCCGGTCAACGAACCCGCGACCTGCACCGAAAGCGGCAGAAACGGCATGGTTTGCTCCGTGTGCGGCCGTTTCAGCGGCGAGATCCTCCCGGCGCTTGACCACAATTATGTGAAGAACGTCACGCCTCCCAGCTGCACCGAAATTGGCTACACGGTTTCCACCTGCTCCAGATGCGGCGACACGCAGGCTCCGACCGACTTTGTGCCGGCAAGAGGCCATCAGTTCGGCAAAGCGATCAATGTTGCTCCTTCCTGCGAAAAGGGTTCTTACACCTTTGAGCAGTGCAGCGTCTGCGGTTATAAGAAAGAATACAATCAGAAGCCTAATGCACTCGGTCACATCCTCGCCACGATTCCCGCTGTTGAACCGGATTGCACGCATGACGGCCACACCGAAAAGGTCTACTGCACCAGAGACGGCTGCACCTATGTTCAGAAGGAAGCTGAAGTCATTCCCGCGCTCGGTCATGTCAGAAAGACTGCCGCTTACAAGGCGCCCACGTGCGAAGAAAAAGGCCATCAGGTCTATGATTACTGCGACAGATGTAAAGCGGAACTGACCGAAAAGGTTGAGATTCCTGCGCTCGGTCACAACGAGGTCATCGACCCCCGCATTGAACCGACCTGTGTCAAAGACGGCTACACTGAAGGCAGCCACTGCAGCCGCTGCAGCAAAGTATTGAAACCGCAGATTAAGATTCCTAAAAATGGTCACAAATTTGGCGGCTGGGTAGTAACAAAAGAAGGTACTATCTTTAGACCCAAAGAAATGCAGCGTACCTGCACAGTTTGCGGTGCAATCGAAACGGAACCTGTACCTCTGACCCTAAAAGAAAAAATCGTCTGGCTCATTGAATTCATCCTCGGCAACTGGCTGACGTACATTGGTATGTAAGCAAAACGCCAAAACAGAATTGAACAACACACGATCGGCAGCAGCGGTTTTCCGCTGCTGCCGATCCCTTTTTTACGCAAAAACAGAGCATACCGTTTCGATATGCTCTGTTTGCGAGATTCTTCTTATTCGCCCTTCATGTCGAGCAGCTGCACGGTGCCGTTGAACGCCTCTTCCGAGATACGGATCGATTCCGTGATGGCGGCGTCGATATCATCCTCCGTCGCGCCGAGCTCTTTGGCATAGGCGTTGTTAATGAACAGGTCAATATCCATAATGTCGGGCAGATTGAACGGATCCATGCCCGAATCGATCTTGCGCTTTTTGTAATCGAGCACGACCTTGACCATGCCCATTTTCATCATCATCGGCGGCACGCTGACGATCTTGCGGTTGTAGCCCATGCCTCTGGCGGCATAGACGATTTTGAGGAACTGATCCCACTTCATGTTGTACATGCCGATCGGGATCGCGTCAAAGCCGCTCTTCCGGCGTTCCGCCGCGCCCGCAATAACCTGACCGACCTGACGGCAGGTGAGCATTGCCGTGCCACCGGCCGGGTAGAGGGTGAAGGGCAGGCTGTCCATCATTTTGATCTGCTCGATCAGCACCGTCCAAACCGGCTTGCGGCCGGGCTGCGTGCCGAAAATGTAGGGCAGCTCGAGCACGGCGCAGCTGAACGTGTCATCGCAAAACGCTTCGCAAACCTGCTCCTGCTGAATGCGCGATTTAAAATAGGGGTTGCGCTCGGTCAGCTTCATGTCCGGGCGGAGCTTGGACAGATAAGAAAAATAGGAGCCGAGCACGACCGCCCGCTTGACGCCGACCTTTTTGCAGATCGGGAAAATACGCTCCAGCGGCGCAACGTTGAATTTGTAATAATAATCCATCACCGGCGCGGGGAATTCCACACGCTCATCAACACCGGCGGCAAAAATGAACACGTCGTTGCCCTTGAGCAGCGCTTCCACTTCTTCGTCGCTCTTTTTGTTGATATCCTCAAGAATTATGTCCATTTCTTTGGGGATCGGCGCGCCCGCGGGCAGGGGAGGCAGCGCGACCGACGTGACCTTGTGGCCTTTTTCGATGAGAACCTTAGCCGCCTCGCAGCCGAGCAGACCGGTGCCGCCAATCATAAACACATTCATGGTTCTGATCCATCCTTTCCTTTATTCAATCACATATCTTTGAAGCCTTTGAAAATGGATTCGTCGTAGCGGTTGTCTTCATCCTTGTCGTGCAGCGGATACCAGACCTGCGCAAAGAACGGGTTGATTTTGGCCTCCGTGTCATAATCCCACGGCCAGGGCAGCTCTTCGGGGCACCAGTGGCCGCCCTTGAGCACAAGGTTCGGCGTCATTTCAAACGCATTGCCGCGCGCGCTTTCCCACATTAACGGGGTGAACAGGTCGCCCTTGGTCATGGTCTGAGACAGCAGCTTGCCGCCGCGAAATTCCGCCGCTTTTCTCATATCGTCAATATCCAGCTCGCTGTCAGGCTTGCTCTCATCATAGCCGTGGTCGAGCAGAGTGTATTCCTCGCTCGGGCGCTGAATGTCAAAATCCTTCCAGCTCTTCATCTTTTTCACGGCGTCCATGGAGCCGAAATAGGCGCTGATGCGGTTTTTATCCTCGGTCGCTTTCCAGTGCAGCGTGCCGTAAAGCTCGGTCTCGGCAATTTTTTTCATGAACGGCTTGGCCAGCGCGGCCACGGCGCCGCCCAACTGCTTGGGCAGCATTTTGCAGGCGCGGTAATAGGCCGGCACGGCGGCGGCCATGTCGTCAAAATACTTTTTGATCGGCACGTTCGCGCGGAAGTGAAGGATATCGTCGAGCTTGTCGGAATCGATATACCACTGGCCGTGGAAGTTGCGCAGAATGAACCATTCCGCCTCAAACAGCAGCTTGGGGGAGGGCAGACCCAGCGCGCCCAGCAGCAGCTCTTCAAATTCATAGTTGGTGATGCGGTATTCCTTGCCGCTGCCGATGTTGTAGAACTTGCGCCAGAAATCCTCCGGCACATCGTCGCGGCAGACGTGCTCAAGCAGACGGCCGGAATCTTCCACCGTCGCCCATTCCAGCACGCCGTTGATCGGCACATGGAACATGATCGGATCCATGTTTTTGAGAATGGCAGGGTAGAGGATGCCGGATTGACGCATCGAAACCCAGTGCTTCAGGCCGGATTCGGCAAAAATCGCCTCCGCCTTGACCTTGCTGATGGCGTAATGATCGTAAACGCTGATCTTGATCGGGTCGCCGGTTCTGGCCCAGTGGATGGGCGGGTTACGGTCGCCCGTTTCAGCAACGGTGCCGATATAAACGACCTTGACGCTGTCTGGGTCGGGCTGCGCCTTGACGGCGTTGACAATGTTCTCGGCCGCCGAAACATTGGTTTTGAGCGTGCGCCTGGGATAATAATCCGCCGCGGGAGAAACCATGCCGCCCACGTGAAGCACCACGTCGGCTCCGTCGACCAACTGCTTCACATCGTCAAATTTGGTCAGGTCGCCCCACACGATTTTCACGCACGGGTCGCCGATGTACATTCTGAACTTTTTGCGGTTTTTCTCACTGTCGCGAAGCAAAAGCACAATGTTGTATTTGTCGCGGTAGCGATAGAGCTCTTTAAAGCCCTGAAAGCCCATATTACCGGAGCCGCCGGTCAAAGCAACTGTTTTTTTCATTGCGTCATCCCCTTTGTATTTTTTCAGGTAATACCGCATCATTCAAGTGCGTATCGCGCCGCAGACTGACGGATTAAGGATCAAACAGGGCGAGCGCTGCAAACGGTGCGGTGTTGTTTTTATTTTACCATAGCGTGCAGACAACGGTCAACACCCATCCGTAAAAACAATGTGTGCGAATTGTTAAATAATGATTGAAAACTCTTCTTTTATCCGATATAATGATAAATAAGCAAAACGACATTTTATTCTTATAACAGGAGGGACTGCATATGAATCAGGCGATCAAGGTCGTGACCGGCGCAACCGGCCACATCGGTTATGCGCTGCTGAAAAAACTGGCGGAGCAGGGCGAAACGGTTCGCATCCTGATCCGTAAGGATTCCGGCATTTTTGACGGGATAGAATGCGAAAAGGTGTTCGGCGACGTGACCGACCCCGCCTCGCTCAAAAAAGCGTTTGAAGGCGCCGACACGGTCTACCATCTGGCAGGCCTGATCGACATCAACGTCGGCAACGACGATATGGTGTGGAAGGTCAATTTTGAAGGCACCAAAAACGTGGTTGAGGCGTGCAAAGCGTGCGGCGTGCGGCGGCTGGTCTACGCTTCGTCGGTTGACGCCTATGAGCCGCTGCCGAACAATCAGCTCATGACAGAGGTTTCGGAATTCTTCCCCGACCGGCTCGACGGCACCTACGCCAAAACCAAGGCTTCCGCCACTAATTATGTGTTCGACACGGTGAAGCGCGGCGAGCTTGACGCCGTTGTGGTTTACCCCGGCGCCTGCATCGGCCCGTATGATTTTAAGGTTTCCAACATCGGCGAAATGGTGCGCACCGTGATCAGGCACGGCTATCCGGTTTCGCTGAACTTCGGCGCTTATAATTTTGTGGATATCCGCGACGTTGCGCAGGGCATGATCCTCGCCGCCGAAAAAGGCAAAACTGGCGAGGGGTATATCCTGTGCGGCGAACAGATCTCGGTCGATGCTTTCATCTGCACCCTGTGCAGGGTCTGCGGCAAAAAGATCCCCAAAATCAAGCTGGGCTACGGCGTTGTCAGCGTTGCCGCCCCGGTGTGCGAAGTGTATTACAAGCTCAGCAAGGCCACGCCGCTCTTCACGCGCTATTCGGTGCGCAAGCTGATTTCAAACTGCAACTTTTCCATCGAAAAAGCAAAAAACGAGCTGGGCTATCAGCCCATGTCAGTGGAACGATCCTTGACAGATATGGTAAAATGGATCAAAGAAAACGAAAAATAAACCACTTTGCTTCGGAAGGATGATCGAATGTGAAAAGAAGTAAAAAACTGTTTGCCGCTTTGCTCTGCGCAGCGCTGCTGCTGACAAGCCTCACCGTTCCCTCAAGCGCAAGCGTTACTTCCTCTGTCACCGGCACAAAGGAAAGCCGCGTGGCGTTCGGCAACAGGATCAACAGCATCATTCAGGGCGTCGTGAAGGGCATCTGCAAGGTCTATCCCGCGCCGCGCACCTGGAAAAACATTTCGGAATATGACTCGACGTATGTCTATGATGAAAAGGACGGCCGGCAGGACTATCTGACTGACGCTGCCGAACAGGCGCAGTGGCAGGTCGGCTACGCTTCCGGCAGCATCATCCCCGACGACTTTGCTGCGGGCCAATATGTGCTCGGCCGTCAGCTCAACTTTGCGGGCGGCGGCAAGGCGCAGGGCATTCTGGACGACCAGCGCGTGCGCGTGATCTGCTTGGACGACGGCAGCGGTCAGGGCGCCGTGATCCTTGCGGTGATCGACGGGCTCGGCGTTACCTCCAACACCATCCGCATGATCCGCGAAGCCTGCGCCGATTACACCGCAGACGGGCGCATCGCCGCCATCAACGTTTCCGCCACGCACTGCCACAGCGCGTTGGACACGCAGGGAGTTTCCGCCAATTTCTTAGCGGTGCTCACCAAAAACATTTTTACAAATCTTTTGGGGCAGGAGCGCGCCGCAACAGATAACGATGCTTTTATCGACAATCTCATCCGCGTCAGCGCCGAAAAGATCAAGGAAGCCTACAACAAAAAAGAGAGCGGCAGGCTTTATTACGACGTGACCGATTCGGCGGCGCTGGCGCGCGATAAACGCGGCTATATCGATTCCGAAAATCTGGCTGACGCGGGCATTCTGCGCTTTGAACCGGCAAACAGCAGCAGCAAGGGCACCTATCTGGTCAACTACACCTGTCACCCGACCTGTGCCAGCGCAAACGCCGGGCTTGTCTCGTCGGACTATATTTTCTACACCGATTATATGATGCAAAAAGCCGGCTATAACTTCATTATGACGCAGGGCGCCGTCGGCCAGGTGTCGAGCAGCGGCATCAGCGTGAGCCATGAAGAAAAGTATCTGACCACGAGCAGGGAGCTGAACCTCAAAGAGAAGGTCGGCGAAGAGCTTTACGAAAAATCCAGCTGCCGGGGAACGGACGCCTATGGCGAAGCCGTTGCGGAGCTGATCCTCAGCGCAGCAACCGACAACCGCGCGGAAGAAGAGCTCAAGCCGGTTCTCAACGCAAAATACCGCTACGTTGCTTTCTCCGCCGATAATTACACGCTTCATTTGGCCTGCCGCTGCCGGCTGGTGGACAACCCCGTTTACAAAACCGGGCGAGGGTTCAACGATATGGTACTGCCCTCCGAAGTCGGCTACGTCGAATTCGGCAGCCGCGTCGCATTCGGCTTGTATCCGTGCGAGCTTTACCCCGAGGTGTTCGGCGGCAAAGGCATGATCACCAACGATGTGGAAAACTATTCCTGGGACGGTACGGAATGGACGATACCCGCCGCCGCGGAAATGGTCAGGCAGGGCGTTGACGTTTACGCCGTCTGCTTTGCCAACGATTACATTGGCTACGTCGTGCCGGATAATTTCTATTCCGGCTGGGGGCATTGGGCCCTCAAAGGCAGCGACCGCGCCAACTATGAATACGACCCCAACGCGTCGATTTTTGACTACGCCTTCGGCGGCACGGCCGATGAACTGCTCTCCGCCGCAAAGCATTCCGCTTCCAAAATCATGACCGCTTTTCAGGCCATCGCCGACCTCACTAAATAAATGAAAAAAACGGTTTTAGGCATCTGCGCCCATGTGGACGCAGGCAAAACAACGCTGGCGGAAGCGCTGCTTTATAAATGCGGCAAGATCCGCAAAGCCGGGCGGGTCGACCACGGCGACACCGTGATGGACACGCACGCCCTTGAAAAAGAGCGCGGCATCACCATTTTTGCCGGTCAGACTACCGTACAGTACGGCGAACTCGAAATGACGCTGCTGGATACGCCCGGGCACGTGGATTTTTCGGCGGAGACGGAACGGATGCTGCGCGTGCTTGATTACGCAATCCTCGTCATCAGTGGCGCCGAACCGATCCAGTCGCACACGCTCACGCTGTGGAAGCTGCTGCGGGAATATCACATCCCGACCTTTCTGTTCGTGACCAAAATGGATTATGCCCGGCAGAGCGAACAGGAGATTTTAAACGAGCTGCGGCGCGAGTTAAAAGCGGACTGCCTGAATTTTTCAAGCGGTGATTACAGCCTGATTTATGAAGCCGCCGCAACGTGCAGTGAAGCATTGCTGGATGAATATCTGGAAATCGGCAGCGTTAGCCAGGAGGACCTTGCGCAACTGATCTATGATCGCCAGATTTTTCCCTGTTATTTCGGTTCCGGCCTGAAAATGGAAGGCATTGAAACCTTTCTGCAGGGACTGGAAGAATATGTCCTGAACAAAAACTACCCGCCTGCTTTCGGCGCCAAAGTGTTCAAAATCACGCACGACAGCAACGGCGCAAAGCTGACCCATTTAAAAGTGACCGGCGGTGTTTTGCGCGTGCGTGACGCCGTCCGATACGGCGATAAGGAAGAAAAAATCAGCGCCATTCGGTTTTATTCCGGCTCGCGCTTCACCACTGCTGACGAAGCGCAGGCGGGCGACGTCTGCGTTGTGACCGGCCTGACCGATTCCTTCAGCGGCATGGGGCTTGGGTTTGAAGAAGCGGACGACGCAATGTTCACGCAGCCGCTGATGAATTACCGC
>CADBPL010000017.1 GCA_902796535.1 Oscillospiraceae bacterium | reverse complement strand
GCCGACGTGCCGTCGTCATACACGGCGCGAACCGACAGCCCCGTCAGATCCAGCGGTTCACCGTAGCAATAGGACTGCTTGGTCGGCGGGGTGATGATCAGCTGCCCGACCGCTCTCACTGTGACGGTAAAGGAGGCCGTCAGGTTCTGATAGCTGATCACGATCTCTTTTTGACCGGAGGTGGAGGAATCAAACGAGCTGACCTTGTAATTGGAGCTGTAAAGGGCGACGGTCGAACCGTCTGTATATTTTGCACGAACAGACATACCGCTGAGATCCAGCGGCTCGCCGATCAGATAAGTCAGCTTGCTCGGTTTGGTGATTTCGAGCGAGGAAAGGCTTTTTACCACGGTGACCTTCAGCGTCACCGTCTGGCCGTAATACTTGATGGTGACTGTTTTTTCACCGGCCACCGACGAATTCCAGTTGAGGATGGAGCATTCATCGAGCGAAACATCCTTGCCGGAGCAGTTGGAATAATACGCCGAAAGGCCAATGCCGCTCAGATTGAGATCCTCCCCGATCTCATAAACCGTTTTGACAGTGTCGGAAAGCGTCATCTCAATGCGGTTAACGCTCACGTCGGTGGTCACGATGTGCAGCGCGGGAACAACGCCGATGTTGTTGAGCTGAACCGAATAATCGGAATCACAGCGGCCGTCGGCGCTGACGATGCCAACACGCGTGTTCTGCTTCGGGGCGTTCAGCCACCAGCCGGCGCTGCCGCCGGTTCCGTCGGCGGAAAGAACGGAAACACCCTGACAACGGGCATAATCGGTCACCGGCATCACGCGGGTGGGATCCGCCCTGGCGGCGTCCGGGTCAAAGGCATAGCCGACAATATCCTGCGCGCTCAAAAGCGACACGGGATCATCGCCCTGACCGTCCGGAGAAGGCTGTTCAATGATATAGACCTGCTCGTTATCGTCAAAAGCGGTGTAGTAAAAGCCGCGGTTTTCATTGTTCAGCCAGCTGCGCAGCGAGCTGCTCGCCCAATCGGACGCGACGCTCGGCGCGGCGGCCGCGTCAAAATCACGGAATGCCTGACTGTCGATCGCCTTTGTGCAAACCATATAGCCGCTGTCCGGGTCAAGCACGCGCCAGACCAGCGGTTCATATTTGAAATAATAAACCTGATCGACCTCATAGCCGTTCTGATGCTGATAGGACTGCCCGGCCTGGGGCGACACGCCGCCCGCCGAGGTCGGACGGAAGGCATTGAACAAAACCGCGCGGTATTTTGCGCCGTTGAACGCGAAATCCTTGTAAAACATATAATCGGAAAACGTGCCCGTGCCGCTGCCCGCAGACTCCGACATGGCGCCGTAGCTGTATGAATTCCACGCATAGTTGTCTGCTTCACGGTTCAGCGCGGTGATCAGCGCCGTATCCTTCACCAGCGTTTGCGGATAGGAACCGAACGTGACCAAATCGCCCGCCGCGTAAAGATCCGAGCCGTATTCCTCGCCCGGCGCATAGACGGAGATGTGGTAAACGCGCCTGATCTCCGGGTTGGAAACGGACGCGATGGTGAGCGAGGCTCTGCCGCCGCCAACGGCCTTCCAGCCGGACTTGTCCGGCAAAACAGACACGATATCCGGCCGGTCGGTGGAAACGGAATACGTGCGGTTGCTGGCGTCTGCCGGCAGAATATTCACATAAATCGAATAACTGTCGCCTTTCTGGACGCTCATGGATTCTTCCGCATCAGTGGGCGTTCCGCCCGGCGCGGCAAACTTTACGACCATGTTGGTGGCCGGCTTGCCGCCGGTCACCGAAACCGTGATCTGCTGCGTGGCGCCGCTGCGCAGGGTCGCCGTCACCGTCGCCGTGCCGTTGCCAACGCCGATGAGCACGCCCATGGGATCGACCTTAACGATGGATTCATCGTTGCTCTTCCATGAAATGTAGTTGCCCGCATCCGCCGGGGTGAAGGTGTAAGACGCCCTCACGGCGGTATTGATCGGCAAATTAACGGTGGGGTTATTGATCGTCAGGGACTGCGGCGGCGTGAGCGCGGGAGAGGACTCGGTCTCCACATAGCGCATCGTCAGATGATGATTGCCGCTCTCATCAGTCTGGACGGTGAACCATTCCACCGCCTTTTTTTCGCTGTTATAAAACACACTGCCGAAACGCGGCAGAACAAAAGAACGGTTGGCCTTTGTCTCGACCGCTTCATCGGAGAGCACCGCGCCGTAATCGTCAACGATCATCAGGCGGAGCTGGCTGCAGCGGAACGTTTTGTTATAAAGCAGGTAGAGCACGGCAACGCGGTGCCCGTCGATCTGAACAGCCTGCGGGTTCTCGATCGTGCGGAAGCAGGGCGACTGCCCTTCCACGTCATTCCAATTCGTCAGAATCGACGCGTCCGCCATCGGCTTGAGGGTGTTTTTATCAAAAAACTGCACAAACAGGTTGGCGGAAGACTCGATGAGCACCGCCTCGTTGTTCTGGTAGGAGCCGATGAGCATATACTTGTTGGCAAGCGGGATCAGACCGCCGTACTGGCTGTAGGTGTTGTTGCCGTAAATCGGGTTCCCGCTTGCGTCATAGGTGAACGGCGCCCCCTTGAACAGGAAGGAATGCGCTGTTTCATCCGTTACCTTCACCCAATTTCTGCCCGTCATTTTGGTCAGCACAAAGGAGCGGTTCGGGACGTTATCGCAGCGGTCTATGTAAACATAGCTGTCGCCGTCCGGCACGATGGCCTCA
This sequence comes from Oscillospiraceae bacterium, assembly GCA_902796535.1. Classification (GTDB taxonomy): domain Bacteria; phylum Bacillota; class Clostridia; order Oscillospirales; family Acutalibacteraceae; genus UBA8612. The sequence continues at coordinate 5,107 of CADBPL010000017.1, read as the reverse complement.
TGGAAGGAGTGGCTCGCATAGGGCGTGAAATTGGAATTGTTGTAGTTGACCTGCTTAAAATCAGAGGTGCGCACGGCAAAGGCGTAGGAGGCCTGATGCTCCTCCCCCTGGGAATAGAACATTTTGCGGCCGATGAAGGCGGTGATCAGGTTATCATCCGCGACCATGTCGTTGTTGCCGTAGCCCAGCTCCTTGATGCCATGCAGCGAAGCGGCCGGCACAGCCGAAAGATCGAGGCTGCGCAGCCTGACGCCGGAGGTGTTGTATTCGACCAGGCGCAGCATGACGTCCGACGTAGACTGCGCTCTGGCTTTGGCAAAAAGAACATAGTAGCAGCCGTTGGTTTTGCCCTTGGCGAAGCAGGCGTATTTTTCCAGCTCCATGGGCACGGTGATCGATGATTTGAAGCTGCGCTTTTTATCCACTTCAAGAATACGCAGCTGCGTGCCTTCATCCACACAAACGGTATAGGAACCGTCCGCAGACTGAACGGTGCGCACCTTCGGAATATAGCCGTGATCATAACCTTCCGGGTAAGACACCAGATCGTTATCGGCCGTGTTCACCTGCCCGAAAAGCTTGTAATTCAAGTAAGGCGTGTCTTCCGCCGCCGTATTCCCGGCGGCAAAGGCAGGCAAAACAGTCGAAAACAGCAAAACTGACATCATCAGATATGACAACGCAACTTGTATAACCTTTTTCATCTGCTTACACCCCTATCCTTTCTGTCAGACGCCACCGCTCACCGTTTGCTGCCCTTTGCCCCGCCCAGCGCATCGCTGGTGCAGTTGGACAAAACGCTGGTGTCAAACGCGTAGGTGACCGTTTTTTCATCGCGCACCCGCTTGAGCGCCAGATCGATCATACGATCCAGCAGCTTCGTGTAGGGAATGCCGATCGGTTCCCACAAATAGAACGAAAGAGAACCGGGAATGGTATTGATCTCGTTGACGTAGATTTTGTTTTCATCGCCGTCAAGCATCAGATCCACGCGGGAAACGCCGTTGCAGCCGAGCGCCTGAAACGTGCGCACGGCCAGAGAGCGAACCTCTTCGCGCATATCTTTGCTGATATTGGCCGGGATCTGACGGGACAGGCTCGCCATGCCCTGCGAGCCGCCGTTTTTGCCGCCCTTGCTGCCGCCTTTGGATGAAGCATTGCCGAGGTATTTATCCTCATAGCTTAAAATGGTGGTGGCGTTGAGCGGTTCCTCACATTCGGAGGCGATGGCTTCATCCCCGTCGCCGATGACGGCGCAGTTGATCTCCCGCAGCGCGGTGATCGCGCGTTCCACCAGCACCCGGTTGGCAAAGGAAAACGCCAGATCGATCGCTTCGGCCAGCTCGTCGTCGTTGCTGACCTTGCTGATGCCGATGCTGGAGCCGAGGTTGACGGGTTTGACAATGACCGGGTAGGAAAAGGCGGCTTTGACGCCGCTGAGGATCTGATCGCGGTCGGTCAGATAGGCGGTCTTGCCGTACACCCTGCAGTCCAGCACGGGAATGCCGTAATCGCGCAGCACCGCCTTCATCACGTGTTTATCCATGCCGACGGCCGACGCCGTCACGTCGCAGCCCACAAAGGGAACGCCGAGCGTTTTTAAAAAGCCCTGCAGCGTGCCATCCTCCACGTTCGTGCCGTGCACAACCGGCAGCACCACGTCGACCTCCCTTTTTTCGCGGCGAAAGCGCTTGTCTTGCGGGTGATCGGTGAGGATGACCCGGTCGCCGTCTTTTACAAAAACGACCCGTTTGCTCCGCGCAAGCAGAGCGGACACGTCGCGGTAGCTTTCGATCTTGTCAATATCGTCGCCAATGTAAAAATCGGCGGCTTTGCTCATATAAACAGGGATGACCTCGTACTTTTCCCTGTCAAGGTGGTGGATCGCCTGAATGGCGGAAATAATGGAAATCTCATGTTCAACGCTCTTGCCGCCGAACAGCACTGCAAGTTGTATTTTCATAAAAGTCGTCACGCGATTCCTCAATTCGCAAAAATGAGATGCAGCATCACATCCTGACGCCGGGATCGCTCCTCCTCTCAGATTTTTCTGTCAGTATCTCGTATCTATGCCTTAATAATTATCGGGCAGATCGTTTTCAAACAGCAGCGTTTTTTCGCGCCCTTTGGCGTCAAACGCATAGGCGACCTGCGCCGCCTCGTTCAGGTCGTCGGCCACATAAATGCTGTCCTCCGGCAAGCCGCCCTCTTTCAGGCCTTCCCGAATGCTCTTCGTCTGGTTTTTACCGACAAGCACCACATAGTCGCACACCTTCGCGGCGTGTGCACCGAAGGCTTTGTTTTCTTCATCCTGCTTCGCGCCCAGCTCGATCATACCCGGCGTGACCAGCACGCGGCAGCCGTCAAACAGCCCGAGCACATCCAGCGCGGCGCTCGCACCGGCAGGGTTGGAATTGTAGGCGTCGTCAATCACCGTCACCGCACCCTTGCGGATGAGCTGCAGGCGGTGCTCCACCCCCTGCACCTTGCGCACATAGGGCTGCAGCTGCTTCATGGCAATGCCCAGCTCGCAGCAAACGGCAATGGCGCCGACGAGATTGATCACGTTATGGCGGCCTAACAGCGAAGTGGAAAAAGCGACGCTGTCCTGCCCGTGATGCACCGTGAACGACGTGCCGGCGGAGGAAACGGAAATGGAATCAGCATAATAATCGTTCGCGCAGCTCAGACCGTAGCGCACGGCGTTGGGGTATCTGCCGGAGGAATAGGCGCGGATGTTCTCATCCTCACCGTTGAGGAACAGCAGCCCGTTCGGCGGCAAAGCGTCCGCCAGTTCAAACTTGGTCTTTTTTACGTTGTCAAGCGACTTGAACGATTCAAGGTGCTGCGGCCCGACCGACGTGATAACGCCGTGCCTGGGTGAAACGATGTCGCAGATCTCTTTGATATCGCCAACATTTTTGGCGCCCATTTCACACACAAAAATGTCGTGCGTCGCGCGCAGCGAGGTGCGAACGGTCTTGACCACGCCGAGCGGCGTATTGAAGCTTTCGGGCGTGATGAGAACGTTGTATTTCGCCTCGAGCAGCGTGCCCAGCAAAAACTTGACGCTGGTTTTGCCGTAGCTGCCGGTCACGCCGATGGTGACAAGGCGGCTGTGGTCGGCAAGCATTTTTTTGGCGTCGTTGATATAATAGCGGTTGATCCCCTTTTCCAGTGGGCGGTTGATGAGGTTGCAAAGGAGCATGACAAAGGGCGCCAGCAGCACATAACCCGCGTAAAGAAGCGGAAGGAACGGGCGCGCCGCCTTGAAGCACGCAGCGGCAAACACAAAAGCAATGTTGACAACGGCGACCGTGACGCACAGCCGGATGACGCGTTTGGTAAACACCAGCGGCTTTTTTGCTTTTTTGGGGCGTTTGAGCACGGCGGCGGCGCAGAACAGCGCGGCGGCGATCAGGTAAGCCAGCCACGCCTCCTTCACTGTGAAAGAAACAACGGCGCAAATCACTGTGAGCACAAGAGCGACAAGGTAGGTTTTGGCGTTGTTTTTCAGCCATTTCAACTGAACCTTCGGCTTATAGGAGTTGAGCTGAAACATATGCATTTCATGCAGAACGATAAACTCGAACAGCACGGCAAAAGCCAGCAGCATCAGCGGAAACGAAATGATTTGAAGCAGCATCAGAACTTTTTCCATGGTGTATCCCCTATCTCAGTCAATTTCAAAATAACGGCACAGCGTTTTGCGGAATTCAAACGGCTGATCAATAAACGGAAAGTGCCCCGCCCCGTCGATGATCTGCAAAGAAGCGCCCGGAATCATCGCCTTCATTTTTTCGGCGTCGGCCACGGGGGTCGCGGTATCGTCCCGCCCCCAGATCAGCAGCGCGCCCGGCGTTACGTTTCTGACCAGCTCGGTCAGATCCTCATTCACGGTTTTGACAAGAGTCTGGCGCATGACCGGGGTAGCGGCGGCATAATCGGCAGAGCCGTATTTTTGACGCAGCTTTTCCATGGCGGACGGGCAGAGCGAAGCGATCAGTTTGCCGCCGTACAGCTTTTTCAAACGGTTATACTGTTCGCTCTTTTTCTTTTGCTCGGGGGTCGGCGTTGGCTTGATGCCGGCGCTGTCGACCAAAACGACCTGCCTGACCGTGAACGGCAGCGCAGGGCGGCTGAGAAGCTTGATGATGATACGCCCGCCGAAGGAATGCCCCAGCAGCATCAGACCGTCCAGCCCACGTTGTTGAATAAAAGCGAGCGTAAAATCAACGTAATCGTCCACACACCACGGTTCCGGCGGTTCCGGCGTGACGCCGAAGCCCGGCAGATCCAGCACGATGACGCGAAACTTTTCCGCCAGCGTTTTGGTGATGGTGGCATAGGCCGGCGAAGTGGCCGACCAGCCAGGCAGGATGAGAACAGGCTCCCCTGTTCCCTGCTCATAATAATCGGTGTTGATCCCGTTCACCGTCACCTGCACCGCTATCCCTCCGAATCATATTTTTTCTATTTTATTATACTATATATAGCCACCAGATACAAGTAAAATGTGCAAAAAAATACCGGCGCGAGGTCATTCACGCCGATATTTTTTGTTTTGTTCTGTTTTCAGCGAATTGCTCAGAGCTTGATGATTTTTTCGCTCAGCGGCATATTCGGGCGGAAATGCGGCACTTCGATCGTGCGGCCGTTGTTGGCAACGGAAAGCGCGGAAAGCAGGCCGACCGCCGTCCATTCGCAGGCCTTGTAAACGTCAAGCTCCGGCTGTTTGCCCGAGCGGATGGCGTCGATAAAATCCTTGACGATAAAGAAGTCGCCGCCGCCGTGGCTGGCGTGGATCTGCTCCTCAGAAGCGTTTTTGTAACGGTCGGGCAGCAGGTCTTTGTAATTCATCAGGTCTTCCCAGTCCATATGACCGTCTTCGGTCTTGTTGCTGTTGAGCGAAACGCGGTCAATGTCGCCGGCCAGGCGGCCCTTGCCGTAGAGCGCCGATTCAAAAATGCCCTCGGTGCCCTGCAGTGTGTAACGGTCCATATTGTGGGGGCGGGGCGACAGGCAGTCGGTGCGCAGGCAGATGAGGTTGCCGTTGTTGGTGCGGCACATGGTGGTGGTGCCGCTGTCCTGCTTCATGCCGTAGGGG
>CADBPL010000016.1 GCA_902796535.1 Oscillospiraceae bacterium | reverse complement strand
CTCACCAGAGACGTGAACCGTTTTTTGCAGGAGCTGTCAAGCGATAAGCCGTACCAGCTGGTGATGACCATGGGCCACGTCTGCTGCACGAACCCGAAGGAGCCGCTGAGCTCCTACATCCGGCAGGCTGACAGTATGCTGTATCAGCGCAAAAGCGCTGCCGGCTCCGGCCGCTGAGGTTGCCGTAAGAGCCCAAACGGTTTCACTTGGCGTCATTCATTTTCCCGATCCCCGCAAAAGACGGTTTTGACCCCGCTCCACCGGAAAGAAACGGCAGGGCTGCAAAGATAAATCACCCTCCGTCAACGCGGCAGCTGCTGCGCTGACGGAGGGTGTCGTTCTGATATGATGATTTTTCACAATGCGCAAGGCTTTCGACAGCGGTCAGCGGCGGGATCTGGGGATCGTCACCTTCACCGACGTGCCGCCGCCCTCGCGCGGTGTGATGGTCAAAGTGCCGCCGCACATCAGCTCCAGCCGCTGCCGGATATTGTTCAGACCGATATGCGGTTCGTTATCATTTGCCGGGGCGAAGCCGGGGCCGTCGTCCTCCACGATGATCTCGCCGCCGGTATCCGTCTGCCGGGTGACGATGGAAATATGGGTCGGCTCATTGCTTGCGCGCATCCCGTGTTTGACGGCGTTTTCCACAATGGGCTGCAGCGTCAGCGGCGGCACGCGGAACAGGGTGTAGGGCGTATCGAAAGCAACAAAAAGGCTGTCCTCAAACTGCGCCTGCACCACGGCGAGGTAGGCGCGGGTGTGCTCAAGCTCCGATGTAAAGGACACAGTGTCCTCCCGCGCAAACGCCGTGAAATTCCTGCGCAGATACGTGGTAAAATCCAGCGTGACCTGTTTGGCCTTTTGCGGGTCCTGATCGCACAGGTAGTAAATGCTCATCATGGTGTTGCAAATAAAGTGCGGGCGCATCTGCAGCACCATGATGTCGGCGCGCTGATTGGCGATCTCACGCTGCTGGCGCGTGTACTGGATCACGTTATCTGAAATGATCAGGCCGTACATGATCAGCGCAAAAAGCGCCATACAGAACACCACAAACAGCTCGGCCTCGATAAAGGAATGGACGAAGATCGCGGCCGTCATCGGCACCATATAGATCAGCAGCGCCACATAATATCGCCTTGAAAGCTTGTTCCGTCTGCGGATCGTGCCCGCGACGTTGAGGATCATGATGACGACAAGCGGGAACACCAGCAGCGAGAACAACGGGCCGCGGTAATACTGATTGTCCGGCGTGACGTAGTAAAAGGCATTTGTGAACTGCGCAGCGACCAGCATGGCGAAGAATACGGCACTCAGCACGGCAACGGCTTTGGGCAGCGCGCTGCTTTTGAAGCTTTCGCCGCAGCAGTGCAGCAGATAGACCGTCGGCAAAACCATCAGCGACGAGAGCAATACGGATTCAAAGAAATAAACGACCCTGTTCGCTGCGGCCATATGAGGATCGTACCAAAAAGTCAGAGCCAGAAAGCAGCTGACAGAGCACAAAAACATCAGCGAAAACAAGGTGATGAAATACCGCTTGCTCCACCGGTCGCTCGAAAAAGGGATCAGCGCGGAGAGCACGATCCCCAGCGCCATCATCACCAGCAGGGCGCCGCCGACGGAGAACAAGACGGTCAATTCGGTCATACACTGTCGCCTCCCATCCGGAACGGATAACGCAGATTTTGAAGCTGCTCCCTGACGTTTACGGGCGTGACGGGCTTGAGCAGAAACCCGCTTGCGCCGTACTCCACGCATCCGGCGCATAGTCGCCGTAAGCCGTCAGATACACCACGTTGGTGTGGGTCATACCGCATCATTCAGGTGCGCGGTGCTTTACTTTTTCATCGTGCCGAAAATGCCGCGAATGAGCTGCTTGCCCACCTCACGGCCGATGGTGTTCATGGCGGAGGAAGCGGCCTTGCTCACCATTTTGCTCGCGGCGCCGGAAGCGGAGCTGTTGCGCTTTTGCGCCTTGGCGCGTTCGGCTTCGCGCGCTTCTTTGGCAATTCGCTTTTCTTCGGCCGCGGCTCGTTTTTCTTCGGCGGCGCGGGCCTTTTCCTCGGCCAGGCGCTGCTTTTCGGCCAGCTGGCGCTCTTTTTCCTCTTCCTTTTGGCGGGCCAGCTCTTCAGCCTCGCGGGCGGCCTGCTCGGCTTTTTCGGTGAGGATCTCATAGGCGGATTCGCGATCGAGCGTTTCGGCATATTTGCTCAGCAGCGGCGACGTGGCCAGCACGGTGCCGATCACAGCCGGCGCCACGGCTTCCATGGAGCTTCTCGGCGGCAGGATGTTGGCGCGCTGCACAATGCCCGGAATGCCTTTTTCGTCAAGCAGCGAAACCAGCGCTTCGCCGGTGGCCAGCTCCTGCAGCACCGTTTCGGTGTTGAACGCGTCGTTCACGCGGAACGAACGGGCGGCGGCGCGGATGGCCTTTTGCTCGTTGGGCGTATAGGCGCGCAGCGCATGCTGCACGCGGTTGCCGATTTGAGCCAGAACGGATTCCGGAATATCCATCGGGTTCTGGGTGATGAACCAGACCGAAACGCCCTTGGAGCGGATCAGGCGCACGACCTGCTCCACCTTTTCGAGCAGAGCCTTCGGCGCGTCTCTGAACAGCAGGTGCGCTTCATCGAAGAAAAAGGCGATCTTCGGCTTGTCAAGGTCGCCCGCCTCGGGCAGCAGCTCATAAAGCTCGGTGAGCATCCACAGCAGGAACGTGCTGTAAAGCAGCGGGTGCTGGAACAATTCGGCGCATTCCAGAATGTTCATCACGCCGCGGCCGTCCGGGTCCCAGTCGAACCAGTCGCTGATCTCCAGCGCAGGCTCGCCGAAAAAGGTGCTGCCGCCCTCGTCCTCCAGCGTCAAAAGCGCGCGCTGGATGGAGCCGATGGACTGCGACGAGACGTTGCCGTAACGGATCTTGTATTCCGTTGCGTGATCGGCAACGAACTGCAGCATGGAACGCAGATCTTTGAGATCGAGCAGCAGCAGGCCGTTGTCATCGGCAATGCGGAACACAATGCGCAGCACGCCGCTCTGCACCTCGTTCAGGCCCAAAAGGCGCGCCAGCAGCTCCGGCCCCATGTCGGAGATCGTGGTGCGCACGGGGTGACCCAGCTTGCCGTAGACGTCAAAAAAGTGAACGGGGAATGCGGTATAGTTAAAATTCTCGATCCCCATCGTGTCGATGGAGCGGCGGATATGTTTGTTTTCGCTGCCGGGCAGGCACATGCCGGAAACGTCGCCTTTAATATCGGCGATGAACACGGGCACGCCCATTTCGCTGAACGATTCCGCAACGACCTTGAGCGTTACGGTTTTGCCCGTGCCGGTGGCGCCGGCGATGAGGCCGTGGCGGTTGGCCATGGAAGGATTCAGATAAACACGTTCACTGCCGGTGGCAAGCCAGATCTTGCCGTTTTCTTCTGTAAACATATGCGATCTCTCCTTTTCACTTTGCGTGATTTCATTATAATGAGCTGCAGCGGGAATGTCAAGAAAAGCCGGGCCGGCTCATTTTGCCTCCGGCGCGCTGAGTGAAACCGCCGCAACGCACACGGCGCCGTCCGCCTGCAAATCGCGCAGCAGTCGGAAAAAGCCGTTGGCGCGGCGGCCGAGGTGCTCGCGCAGGAGCGCTTCGTTCACGATCACAATTCCGAGCGGCTCGGTGCGGTCGGTCAGAACGTCGTGCAGCGCGTCGAGGTTGCGGCCGTAACCGTCCTGCAGCGCCAGCTCCGCGGCGAACAGGGCGTGGAGATCGGCGTTGGAAAGGATGCGCGCGCCGTCCATAAACACATATTGCATGGCTATTCCTCCCCGTACAGCAGCGTAAAGCTCTGATAGTGGTCGCCCGTGTAATAGATCAGCCCGTCGTTGGAAAAGACGATGCGCTTGCTGCCGCGCTTTGATTTGCCGAGCGTGTCAATGTCGCATTCCGTGTAGGTGCGGCCGGGCTTTTCGGGCAAAAGCCCCTCATAGTTGCCGTAGCGGCTGCCGCCGATGACCTTGCCCGGGGCGAATTTTTCAAGGCTGCCGCCCGACCAGCCAAGCGCCTGCGCCTGCTTCTTTGTCAGGTAATTCGGGGGCAGGTGGTGAAAGGTGTGGATATAAAGCGCCACGTCGTCGCGGCTGTAGTAGCTGCCGTTTTCGTCAAGCCCGGCTTCGGCGGGCGGCGAGGTCGTTCGCGTGTCCGTCGGCGCTTCATTGGTGGGCGCTTTGGTCTGCGGGGCGGCGGTGATTTGCTCCGTCGGCTCGGTGTAAGGCACGTCGGGCTCCGGCGTGGGCAAGCAGCCCGCCAGCAGCACCGTGACGCAAAGCAGCGCCAGCAAAACGGCAATGAGTTTTTTCAGTTTCACTCGGATCCCTCCTTTTTTTCTGATTATAGCAAAGACGGCTCCGCTTTTCAAGTAACACGGCTTACGGATTCAAAAAGCTGCTGCGTCCCATTTGCCGGGCGATAAAAGCCGCACAACAGTCGATGGTTCGATCCCTGTGCGGGGCATTTTGTAGGGAACGCCGCCCCCGGCGTTCCGTCGAATTTGAAAGCGTTATTTTGCGGAACGCCGAGGGCGGCGTTCCCTACGGCGGCAGTCACTCCGTGACAGCTCGTTTTTTCCCTCTCAGTCACTCCGTGACAGCTCTCCCAAAAGGAGAGCCAAGAGCACTTTTTTACTCATGATCAAATGGCACATTTCTTGCCTCGCCCTTTGGGAGAGGTGGCGCCGACAACGGCGGCGACGG
>CADBPL010000015.1 GCA_902796535.1 Oscillospiraceae bacterium | reverse complement strand
GTCCACCCGTTCCCATTCCGAACACGGTAGTTAAGCTCAATCGTGCCGAAGATACTTGGAGGGCGACTTCCCGGGAAAATAGGTCGATGCCAACACGAAAAAAGTAGCCACCCAATAGGGTGGTTATTTTTTTTGCTCGCTTCTCAGGCCATTATGCGGATCATGTGTGAAAAAAACGCTTGCTTATTTGACAATTATTATATATAATATAGGGTAACAAAGTGGGGAAGTGTTCAACGGCAGAGCTTCTCCGCACAAAATAAGAACAACAAGGATCGAGGGAAACGATATGAGTCACGACCGTTACGAAAGCCCGTTGAATTCCCGTTACGCAAGCAAAGAAATGCAATACATTTTTTCACCCGATTTCAAGTTCAGAACCTGGCACAGCCTGTGGATCGCGCTGGCCGAAACCGAAAAGGAGCTGGGGCTGGACATCACGCAGGAGCAGATCGACGAAATGAAGGCGCACGCCGACGAGGTCGATTATGAAACCGCCGCCGCGCGTGAAAAGCTGGTGCGCCACGACGTGATGGCGCACGTTTATGCCTTTGGCGAGCAGTGCCCCAAGGCCAAGCCCATCATCCACCTGGGCGCAACGAGCTGCTATGTGGGCGACAACACCGACGTGATCATTATGACCACCGCGCTCAGGCTGGTGCGCAAAAAAATGGTGAACCTGCTCGACGCGCTGGCCAGATTCGCCGCGGAGCAAAAGAGCCGGCCCTGCCTGGCGTTCACCCATTTTCAGCCGGCGCAGCCCACCACGCTGGGCAAGCGCGCCACGCTGTGGATGATGGACCTGCTCATGGATTTTGAGCAGGTGGAATTCATGCTCACCCAAATGCGTCTGCTCGGCTCCAAAGGCACCACCGGCACGCAGGCGAGCTTTTTGGAGCTGTTCAACGGCGACCACGAAAAGTGCCTTGCGCTTGACCGCCGGATCGCCGAAAAAATGGGCTTTTCCGCCTGCTTCCCCGTTACGGGGCAGACCTATCCGCGCAAGCTGGATTGGCAGGTGACCGCCGTGCTCAGCGGCATTGCGCAGTCCGCCGCCAAATTTTCCAGCGACCTGCGCCTGCTGCAGCACATGAAAGAGGTCGAAGAGCCGTTTGAAAAAAATCAGATCGGCTCCTCCGCCATGGCCTACAAGCGCAACCCCATGCGCAGCGAGCGCATCGCCTCTTTGGCGCGCTACGTCATCGTCGACGCGCTCAACCCCGCCGTCACCGCGTCGGCGCAGTGGTTTGAACGCACGCTCGACGATTCCGCCAACAAGCGCATCAGCGTGCCCGAGGCGTTCCTTGCCGTGGATGCGATCCTTGAGCTTTACATCAACGTGGTGAGCGGGCTGGTGGTTTACCCGAAGATGATCGAGCGCCACCTGCTGGCCGAGCTGCCGTTCATGGCAACCGAAAACATCATGATGGAGGCCGTCAAAAAAGGCGGCGACCGGCAGGAGCTGCACGAAAAGATCCGGCAGCACTCCATGGAAGCCGGCAAGGTGGTCAAGGTGCAGGGCGGTGAAAACGACCTGATCGAGCGCATTGCGGCGGATGATTCCTTCGGCATGAGCCGCGACGAGATCCTTGCGCTCATCGACCCCAAAGCCTTTGTGGGCCGTTCCCCCGAGCAGGTGGAGGAATTCCTCGCCTCGGCCGTCAGGCCCGTGCTCGAGCGTTACAGCGACCAGCTCGGCCTCGAAGTTGAGATCAAAGTTTAAAAGGAGCGCCGCTGCCCTTCCGGCGGCGGTTCGCAGCAAAAGATGAAAGAGTTGTTCAAAAAAATATTCAACCGGGAAACCGTTCTTTACGTTGTGTTCGGCGCGCTGACCACGCTGGTGAACTTTGTTGTGTTTGAAGCGATGAAGGTGCTGACCGGTTCGGTTCATCTGCGCAACGTCACGGCGTGGATCGCGGCGGTCACGTTTGCCTACGTCACCAACAAGCTGTTTGTGTTTGAAAGCAAAAGCTGGGCGCCCGCGCTGGTGGGCAAAGAGGTGATCGGCTTTGCCGGGGCGCGGCTGTTTTCGCTGGGCGTGGAAGAGCTGGGGCTGTTTGTGTTCATCAACCTTTGCCGTTTTGACCGCTTCCGTTTGCCGCTCACGGCGAGCCTTTCCCTTGACGGCGAGCTGCTGACCAAGGTCGGGCTGTCCGTTATCGTGCTGGTCATGAATTATCTGTTCAGCAAATTCGTCATTTTCCGCAAAAAGCAGGAACAACCCAAGGAGGACGAACAATTATGAAAAAACTGATCTGCGTTTTCTGCGCGGCAGCCGTTCTTTTTTCACTGGCCGCCTGCGGCAAAAAGGAGACGACGGCGCCGACCGTGGAACCCGCGACCACGGCCAAAGAGCAATACATCGACGCCGCGGTCGGTGAAAATCTGGAAAAGACCGAGCTCGTCAAAACCGAAAAGCAGACCTATTACCTCACGATCCTGTCGGGCAGGCAGGTGCTTTGCCGTGACGACCTGCAGGGGCGGCTGAAGGTGCTGCTCACCTTTGGGGAAAACGCGCCGACATTTTACACCGAAACCTTTGAGCGCAGCGACAAAAAAATGCTGTATTACACCTACCTCAACAAGGGCGACGAAACGGCGAGCCTTTACGCGTTCAACCTCGCTTCCGAACGCGCCGTCAAGGTGCTCGGTTCGCCCTGCAGCGAATTCGTTCTGCTCAATCTGCCCGCCACGTTTGAGATGTATGCCTACGGCTTCATCGCCGACGCGAGCGGCATAAAGGTCATCGACCTGAAAACCGGCGGCGCCAGCAAGCACTATTCCATGACCGTCGGTCAGATGAAGATGTTTTTTGTCGACCCGGATTCGCATCCGGCGGTGTTCTTCGGCCGCAACCTGACCACGACGATCAGCGACATGGGCGACCGCACCCACATTCGCATCGACACCGTGGAGCGCAAGAGCAACGGCGACGTGAAAAACAAATGGTCGCTTTCGTTCTCTCCGGCGCTGAGCGTCGCAATGGAAATCCAAGAGTAAGGCAGCGCTCCGCCAACCGCAGCGCACAAAAATGATTCATTACGTATGCCGGAATTTGCATCGGCAGATTCCGCTGAAGGAGTTTGATCGGCTTGCTCGGCAAAAGCATCGGCATTGATCTGGGCACGGCGTCGGTTCTGATTTTTGCGCAAGGCAAAGGCATCGTTCTTGACGAACCGAGCGCGGTGGCCTACAAAACGCAGACCGGGCGCATCTGCGCCGTGGGCAAAAAAGCGTTTGAAATGCTGGAGCGCAACCCCGCCTCCATCCGGGTGGTGCAGCCGCTGCGCGACGGCGTTGTGTCCGACTTCACCGCCACGCGCCAAATGCTCACCCGCTACCTCACCAAGGTGTGCGGCAACTCGATTTTTAAACCCAACATTGTGGTGTGTATGCCCTCCGGCGTGACCAACCTGGAAAAGCGCACGGTGCTCGACATCGTCACCGCCGCGGGCGCGGGGCGGGCCTGCCTGATGGAGGAGCCGCTGGCGGCCGCCGTGGGCGCGGGCATTGACACAGCCAACGTGACGGGCACCATGGTGGTGGATATCGGCGGCGGCACAACGGACATTGCCGTGATCTCCATGGGCAGCATCGCGGTTTCCACCTCCATTAAAGTGGCGGGCAACCTGCTGGATGAAGCCATCATCCGCCAGGTGCGGCGGGAGCGCGACGTGATCATCGGCCACAAAACCGCCGAAATGCTCAAGGTGCGCATCGGCTGCGCCGTTTTGCCCGAGGCGGAGCTGTTCCTGACCGTCAAGGGCAAGAATTACATCAGCAACCTGCCGACCACGCTGGAGATCTCCTCCACCGATTGCTTCCTCGCCATGCGCGAACACATTGAGGCCATCAGCGAGGCGGTTCGCTCCCTGCTGGAGATCACGCCGCCCGAGCTGGTCGGCGATATCGGCTCCAACGGCATCGTGCTCACCGGCGGCGGCGCCATGCTGCGCCAGATGAGCAACGCCATCGAAAACAAAACCGGCATCAAAACCCGCGTGGCCGCTAACGCGCGCACCTGCGTGGCCCGCGGCATCGGCGAGGCGCTGCGCGACCTGGAGCTGCTCACCGAGCAGGGCTACATTTTTAAAAACCGCGAAGAAATCACGGGATTTTATGAGAGTTAAGAATGAAGAGTTAAGAGGTTCAAAAATCTCTTGCTTCTTATCTCTTCCCTCTTACCTCGCAGAGAGAAGGTTTTTCATGCGTTCCAAACTGAGGCGCTTATGCCTGAAGCTGCGCAAGATCGTCAGCACTGATTATTTCATCCTGTTCCAGCTGCTTCTGGCCGTCGCCATCACCACCTTCGATTTTGAAGTGATCGGCGCCGTGCTGTTTTTGCAGGTGCTGGCCGTGGTCTTTTTTGTCAGCAAGGATATTACGCAAACCACGCTGCCGTTCCTGCTGCTGTCCATGACGCTGATCAAGTGTTTTGATTCGTCCGGCACCTTCCTGCCGCTGGTGCCGCTTGCGCTGCCCGCCGTGCTCTGCTTCGGCATTTTTCTCAAGCGCAACCTGACTGCCCGAAAACGGGGGCCGACCTTTGTGGGCGTGTTCGCCGTGGCCGTGGCCGTCACGCTCGGCGGCTACGGCGTGATCAACTACAAGGCTTTTTTCAGCGCAACGTCGCTTTATTACACCATTGGGCTTGGCTTCGGCATGGTGCTCATCTACTGGCTCATCAACGGCTGCTGCGAAAACGACGAAAAAAATTCGCTGGGCGAAAGCTTCGCGCTCGTCATGACCGTCGTCACGCTCTTCGGCGCCTACATGGTGTTTGAATACTACCTTGAAAACATCCGTCTGGTTCTGGCCAAGGACGGCATCATTCCGTTCCAGTGGCGCAACAACGTGTCCACCTTCCTCATGCTCGGCCTGCCGTTCCCGTTCTATTTATCACGCAAAAAATGGGCGGTTTCGCTCATTGGCTGGGCGGGTTATCTGGCGCTGCTGCTGGGCGGCTCGCGCGGCGGGCTGCTGTTCGGCACGGTGGAAATGGGGCTTTGCGTGCTGCTCACGCTCGCTTTTGACAAAAAGCACCGCCGCCACAACCTCATCCTGCTCGGCGTCCTTGCGGCCGTGCTCGCGGTGTTTGGCCGCCGGTTGGTGCCGTTCTTCCGCTACACGGTGGAGCGGATCGTGGATTACAAAGAGAATAAAACCCGTTTGGGGCTGTTTGAACGCGCGATGGAGGATTTTAACGGCAACCGCCTGTTCGGCCGCGGCCTCGGCTATTGGGGCAACCGCGACCTGCACCCGTCCAAGCGCTTTGCGCTGTGCTGGTATCATTCCGCGCCGTTCCAGATCATCGGCTCCTTCGGCATTTGCGGCATTGTGTGCTTTGCGATCCGCCTGCTCACCCGCCTGTGGGTCATTCTCTCGCGCCTCAACCACTTCACGCTCACCATGGCGCTCTCGTTCCTCGGCATCACCATGATGTCGCTGGTGAACCCGGGCGAATTCTGCCCGCTGCCCTATGAGCTGATCACCACCATGATCTTCGTTCTGCTGGAAAAAACGCCGCAGGCCATCGCCGTGAAAACGCCCCGCCGCCTGCGCCGGCGCAGAGCAATCGGGCTGAGCAGCCGGTAACCGGCAGCGGATAGCCGATAGCGGATAGCCGATAGCCGATAGCGGATAGCGGATAGCGGATAGCCGATAGCGAATAGCGGATAGCGGATAGCGAATAGCCGATAGCGAATAGCGGATAGCAGATAGCGAATAGCGGATAGCGAATAGCGGATAGCGAATAGCCGATAGCGGATTGGAAAAATGCAGGCACGCATTCTTGCGTGCCGTGAAGTCAGATGATATTTTATTTCCCCTCTCAGTCACTCCGTGACAGCTCTCCCAAGGGAGAGCCAAGAGAACTCATTTTACTCACGATTTAAAGGCACAAATCTTGCCTCGCCCTCTGGGAGAGGTGGCGCCGCCAAGGGCGGCGACGGAGAGGGCAAAAGTGAGTGGAACACAGGAATTACCAACCGCCACAACACAAAAGGCTGCTGTTTCACATTTGCCGGACGATAAAAACTGCACAACGGTCGATGGTTCGATCACTGTGCGGGCCATTTTGTAGGGAACGCCGCCCCCGGCGTTCCGTTGAATTTGATAGCGTTATTTTGAGGAACGCCGAGGGCGGCGTTCCCTACGGGGCGGCGTTCCCTGCAAGCTGAGCCTTGGTTTTGCAGTCACCATCGCCGCGGGTCCGGAATAGAATGGAGCAAAACTGTTCCGGAGAGGATGCCGCATGGTGAACGCTTTGATCGAAGTTTTCGTTTTTGCTGCGGCGCTTTGCGGCGCGCTCGGGCTGACCTACGCGCTCGCGGTGCTGCTCATTTCCCGCGGGGAAGCGCGGGAATACCTGATCCTGCTGCGCTGCAGCGACCAAAACTGCGCCCGCCAGCTCTATTCGGCGCAGCTGCGGTTTTCATTTTTCTGTTTCCCCAGGCCGTGCCGCGTGCTCGGCATTGACTGCGGCATCAGCGAGGAAGAGCGGAAAACCTGCCGCGCGCTGTGCCGCCAGTGCAGCGGCATTGAGCTGCTCACACCGGAAGAGCTGAAAGAAATGATCATGAAAGAGGAGCAAACGCATGACCCCGAACGAAGTTGAGATCACCGGCTGCGTCGAAGACGTTTCGGTTCATATCGAACAGACCGGGTTCACCGTTCTGGAGCTGGAAAGCGACGGCGAATACGTCACTGTTGTGGGCGTCATGCCGGAGGTTTCCGTGGGTGAGCGGCTGACCGTGCGCGGCTCGTTTGCCACCCACCCGGTTTACGGGCAGCAGTTCAAGGCCAAATCGTTCACCCGTTCTCTGCCCTCGTCGGCAGAGGATCTTTACAAATATTTAGCCGCCGGCACCATCAAGGGCATCGGCGCCGCCACCGCGCAAAAAATCATTGACGCGTTCGGCGAGGATTCGTTCGACGTGCTCGAAAACGATCCCGCCCGCCTGAGCACGATCAAGGGCATCTCACGCGAGAAGGCGAACCTGATCTGCGAGGAATTCACCAAACAGTTCGCCGTGCGCCAAACGCTCATTGCGCTCGAGCGCTACGGCATGAACGCGCGCGAATGCCTGAACGCCTACCGCGTGTTCGGCATCCGCGCTGTGGAAACGGTGCAGAGCAACCCCTATCTGCTCTGCTCCGAACGCATCGGCATCAACTTTGAGCGCGCCGACGCCATCGCCCGCGCCATGCCAGACGTTTCACTTCACGCGCAGCGCAACCGCGCCGGCATTCTGCACGCCCTGCGCCACAATCTGGGCAACGGCCACACCTGCATCCCGCGCGAAAAATTAGTGCCGCTCACCGCCGCGTTTCTGGGCGCCGCCGTTGACGATGTGGAGGAAGCGGCGGACGGC
>CADBPL010000014.1 GCA_902796535.1 Oscillospiraceae bacterium | reverse complement strand
CTTCTTCATTTCTTAAGAAGTGAGCCGGCTGTTACTGCGCTTGTTCTGCTCTGTCGATTTCAACGCAGCTGACCTGCCCGGGCGTGATTGCCGCCGTTGTTTGTGTTTTTGTTACCGCGCCCAGCCCCGTAAGAAGCCCCAGGATCAGGATGGCGTAAAGGGTGATGTTGGCAATGCTCTTCATTTCTTTTCCGACGTTCATTTTTTATTAACCCCTTTTTTCTTATTTGCTATTATTTACCGCCGTTTTCGCTGTTTTTTGGCGGCTTTGTGTTTCAAATTTGAACAAGTTAAAAACTTTATGTACAAATTATGAACGTATTGTAACACTTGTTTCTTGAAAATGCAATAGGTTTTTCAAAATTTTTTAAAAAATTTTTCGGAGAATGCCTTGCCTTCCATGTGAGGATGTGTCACAAGATTAAGCCGGGTTGAAGACGGCACTGCGCTTGCCCGTTTTCTGACGGCTTCTGAACTTGGCAAGCCGTGACGGAGAGGTAGTCAGGCATCGCAGAGATTCCCTGTTTCATCACCTTTTCCTGTTTTACAATCCCTCAGTCACTCCGTGACAGCTCCCTTTACACAAGGGAGCCGGGGAAGGTCGTAACCACGCGCTTTGTTGTTGACGTTCCGTAGGGCAGGCATATATGCCTGCCGCGAGGTCAGATGGCACCACCGGCGGACTCCGGTAGGGGTCGACGACCTCGGCGACCCTTATCAACCAAAAGAGCAAGATTGAGCATAAACAATCCCTCAGTCACTTCGTGACAGCTCCCTTTGCACAAGGGAGCCGGAACAGCTTCCATCCTCGGGGAAGGCAAGACAGAAAAGGAAGCCTGTGCTTGTGTTTATGCTTGGGCAAATCATGCGGCGGCAGGATTCCTGCGGCGGACAGCATATATGCTGTCCCTACAAAATTGCGGAAGCATTTGCGGTGTTTCCGCGCGGTTGCGTTCGCTGTGTAGAAAAGCCTCCCTTGTGTAAAGGGAGGTGGCTGAAAGCCGGAGGGATTGTCAGGCTTAATTCGCTGATTCTGTGTAATGAACAATCCCTCAGTCACTTCGTGACAGCTCCCTTTGCACAAGGGAGCCGTTTCCGGGCAAAGGGCAGGTAGCGCGGCGGGCGAACCGAACGCGTAACGGTTTTCGATCAAAAAAGCCCGCACAGCGGACACTCAGTGTTCACAGTGCGGGCAATATAATGTATATAATATTTATAAAATTTAGAGCAGCCTCAAAACGTCAAACCGGTGCGGATCGTTGCCGTGCTCTATTTTTTGCTTGCCAGGCGGATCAGTAGCACGGAAATATCCGCCGGGCTGACGCCGCTGATGCGCGACGCCTGACCGATGTTTTCCGGGCGCACCCGATTCAGCTTTTCCACGGCTTCGAGCCGCAGGCCGACCACGGTGCTGTAATCCAGATCCTTCGGCAGCTTTTTCACCTCCAGGCGGCGCATTTCCGCCACCTGAGCCTCCTGCCGTTTTAAATATCCTTCATATTTAATGGAAATTTCAACCTGTTCAAACACTTCGTCGGGCAGGTCTGGTCGATTTTGGTCGAACGGCGCCAGATCGGCATAACTCACCTGCGGACGCTTGAGCAGCTCGATCATGCGCACGCCGGTTTCCAGCGGCGATGTTTCACGTGAAACAAGCATCCGGTTCACTTCTTCGCTCGGGTGGATCACCGCCAGCCGCACGCGCTCGCTCTCTTCGGCAATCTGCCGCAGCTTGGTCTGAAAACGCTGCCAGCGTTTCTCCCCGATCAGCCCGATCTCATAACCAAGGGGCGTCAGGCGCCGGTCGGCATTATCCTGCCGCAGCAGCAGGCGATATTCCGAGCGCGAGGTCATCATGCGGTAAGGGTCGGAACAGCCCTTGGTAACCAGATCGTCAATCAGCGTGCCGATATAAGACCCGGCACGGTCCAACAAAACAGGCTCCTGCCCCTTCACCTTGCGCGCGGCGTTGATGCCGGCCACAAGGCCTTGCGCGGCGGCCTCTTCATAGCCGCTTGAACCGTTGAACTGACCCGCGCCGAACAGACCTGCAAAATCGTGGAATTCCAGCGACGCGCCCATGGCCAGCGGATCGACGCAGTCATATTCAATGGCGTAGGCCGTGCGCATCACCTGCGCGTGCTCCAGCCCCTTGATCGTGTGCAAAAAAGCCATTTGCACCTCTTCCGGCAGAGAGGAGGACAGACCCTGAATGTACATCTCTTCCGTATCCGCGCCGCACGGCTCGATAAAGAGCTGGTGGCGCTCTTTTTCGGCAAAGCGCACCATCTTATCCTCAATGCTGGGGCAGTAGCGCGGCCCCACGCCGTCAATTTTACCGCCGTAAAGCGGAGAACGGTGCAGGTTTTCCATGATCACGCGCTTTGTTTCCTCGCCCGTGTAGGTGATATAACAAACCTCAGTGTTTTTGATCTCCACCTGATTGTCAAAGCTGAATGGTACAATATGCGCGTCGCCGTGCTGCACGTCAAGCTGCGTAAAATCAACACTGCGGCGGTTCACGCGCGGCGGCGTACCGGTTTTGAAACGGCGCGTGGGCAGCCCCAGTTTTTTGAGCGAGGCAGCCAAAAACGTGGCCGGGAACATGCCGTCCGGCCCGCTTTCAAAGCTGACGTCGCCCACAAAGATTTTGCCGCCCAGAAACGTGCCCGTGGCAATCACCACACAGGAGGCGGTGTATTCCGCCTCGAGCCGTGTGGTCAAATGCCACAAGCCGGCGTCATCCCGCGTCAAAGCCACGATCTCAGCCTGGATCAGCATCAGCCGTTCCTGCTCCTCCAGCGTCTTTTTCATCAGGGCGGAATAACGCCGCCGGTCGATCTGCGCGCGCAGGCTGTGCACCGCGGGGCCTTTGCCCGTGTTGAGCATTCGGGTTTGAAGCGTGCAGCGGTCAGCCGCGCGGCCCATTTCGCCGCCGAGCGCGTCAATTTCACGCACCAGATGCCCCTTTGACGTGCCGCCGATGGACGGATTGCACGGCATATTCCCCACGGAATCTAAATTGATGGCGAACACGGCGGTTTCACAGCCCAGCCGAGCCGCCGCCAGCGCCGCTTCAATGCCGGCGTGGCCGGCGCCGATGACCGCAATATCCACATGTTTTGCAAAATAACTCACAGCAAATCACAAAGCGGTATCCTCCGCGCGCAAAGGCTGCGCCGAACACACCGCTTTTTCCTTTCCGGTCAGATAAAGCAAGAAATGTTTCACGTGAAACAATTATTGAGGGATGGAGTTGGAAACTAAAAAATAGATCGTTTTTGCCATTTCTTCATCGCTTTCCACCATGCCGTTATCAAACCAAAGCTGGATCACGCCAATCACGCCAAACGCAAGGTATTCATAAAAATAATCCTCAACAAAGTCCGGAATCCGTTTGAGCATCTCCTTGTTGGCGGTAATGCCGTAAACATTATATTTTTTGGAATATTCCACAATTTTCTGGCATATCAGCGATTTCCGGTGAGGAACCGTAAAAACGGAAACCGTTTCCGCATTGGCACGGCAAAACTTAAAAACGCGCTTGACAAAATCCACCATACCGTCCCGGCTGGTGATGTCGAGGGTAAACAGCTTTCGGATATATGCCTCAAGCTGGCAACACAACTCATCCGAAACGAATTGATACAGGTCGACCTGATCGGCATAATGCGTGTAAAACGTGCCGCGGTTGATGTTGGCCTTTTCGCAAATCTCCTTCACCGTGATTTTGCTCAGTTCTTTTTCTTTGAGCAGGCTGATCAAAGCAGCCCTTAACGCCTCTTTGGTCTTGATAATTCTTCTGTCAACTGCCATTCTTTTCCTCATCCTTCTCTTTTCGTTACCAGAACGTCAATGCCCTGAAAGGTCGCTACATCGCCATGCCGCAGCTTTTTGCCGCGCATGGTGCAAACAGCGCCGTTCACCTTCACATTTTCATCCTGAATTTCTGCTTTTGCGTGGCCGCCGCTCTGCACAAGATCAGCTAATTTTAAAGCGGCGTCCAGCCGAATAAAATCGGTGTCGATCACAATTTCTTTTCTGGGATGCGGTTTAATTCGTGCTGTAATTTTCAAGTATATCAGTCCTTTTTAAAACGCATGGGCAGAACGAGGAAAAGGAAGTTTTCGCCCTCTTTTGGTAAAATCACAATGGGTGCAAAGCCGCCGTTGAGCTCAATTTTAACCTCGTCAACGTCGCAGGCCCGCAGCGCCTCGGTGATCAGCTTATTATTAAAGCCGATCTCGACCTTTTGCCCCTCTAACTGACAGGGGAACGAATCGTTCGCCGTGCCCAACGCCGTGACGGAAGACAGCCGAACCAGATTTTCATCAAAAATGAACCGCACCGGGCTGATGAATTTGTCGGTGATAATTAAAGAAGCGCGGTCAATGCTTTCAATCATTTCATCCACGTTGATATAAGCGGTGGTGGTGAAGGTGGTGGGAATGGCATTTTTATAGTTTAAAAACTCACCGTCCAGCAGGCGCGAAATGATCGTGTAATTTCCAATTTCAAAAATAATGTGGCGTTTGCCCACAGCCAGCGAAACCGTTTCGTCATCCTCATCAAGCAGCTTGACCACTTCATTGAGCGTTTTCGCCGGCACAACAAAGCTCAGCTCCTCGCCCGTGTAGTCAATCGGTTCGGTGCGCATGGCAAGACGGGAGCCGTCAACCGCGACTAAACGGAATAAATTGGCAGAAATTTCAAATTTTACACCGGTGTGAACAATTTTAGAATCCTTGACCGCCACGGAAAAGATGGTCTGACGGATCATGTTCTTTAACAATCCCTGATTGACCACCACAGGGTAACCGCCGCTCACGCTCGGCAGCTCGGGGAATTCGTTGCCGTCAATGCCAATGAGGGAATAAGACGCTTCACCGCCCTTGATCGTGGTGAGCATCCGTTCATCAGATTCGATCAAAACCGTATCGCCGGGAATTTTGCGCACGATATCACAAAGAACGCGCGCGTTGAGAATAATAGCGCCCTGTTCGACCACCTGACAGGGAAGGCTGGTGGTGATGCCAACCTCAAGGTCGTAACCGGTCAGCATCAATTCGCCGCCGAGCGCTTTTATCAGAATGCCCTCGATGGCGGGAATGGTCGTTTTGCCTGAAACGGCGCGCTGCACGTTTTGACAGGCTTCATTGAGCAGGGCGGTATCGCAAATGATTTTCAATGTCGTCAACCCCTTTGGTGTGTATTGTATATAATAGTAATAGTAGTAGTAGTAGAGGGCGTGAAAAATGTGAAAAAACGCAGCCGGGCGCGAAACAGCGCCGAAAATGGCCGTTTTTGGGTGTGAGGGGAGAGAGGTAAAAATTTGCACGACTTTCACGGGAAAAACATTTTTGTGGAACAGGTGAAAAATCTCACGTGAATTCACATGAAAAAGGTGGAAAAGCAT
>CADBPL010000013.1 GCA_902796535.1 Oscillospiraceae bacterium | reverse complement strand
AGCGCCGACCGAGCCGGCAGGCGAGACAGGTGGCTGAGCAAAGCGAAGCCGGAGGGGTCGCGAAAGATACGCTCAAAAGTGAATGGCGCTTTTTGGTGTATAAGCTTACCTCATACCTCTTACCTATTACCTATCCTCAAAGCCAAGGGACTGTCGGACAAGGACGTGGAAGCCGTCATCGGCGAAATGAAGCAAAACAACAAGACTTGAAAAGGGCGCGCAAACAGCAAAGCGCAAAAAGCACCGCCGAATGACCTGATGCAGGGCAGCCGACGGCGATTGCTTTGAATTGCTTTTGTCGATCATTTAAAAGATTTTGCCAGACTTTCCCGCTCGGCGAGCAGCGTCAGCAGCTGGTCGCCGACTGATCGGGTCATGTCGTCATCGCCGCGGGCAACGGCGTCCGAAAACACGGTGAAATTGGCCGCGATCTTCGCCTCCACGTCGTTGAGCGCAGGGGTGCTTGCCTTATCGGCATAGCGGAACGCTTCATACACGCTGTTTGCCATCGCCTTGCTTTCGTCGGTTTTGGCCCGGGCGGTCAGCCCTTCCGCCTGCACGGTAAACTGCCTGATGAAGGCGGCGGCAGACGCGGCTCTTTGCCCGATTTCCTGCACGGCGGTCGCGGCGGTGTCGGCCTTGACGACCGCAATGGCGAAAAAGCCGAGGATGAGCACGGCAGCCACGAGCGCCACCGGGAACGGCACGCCCGGAATGAAGGCGAGCGCGGTGCATACCACCGCCGTGACGATCACGCAGGATCTGCCCAGCGACAGCAGGGGCATGTGCAAAAACACTTTATCTTTATGATCTTCGTTGAGGCATTTATAACCCAGCCCGAGCTGGATCAAAAAGGCGACCAGCACGGCAACGTAGCAGAGGATGAAGGTCGCGTCGATTTTTTTGCCGGGGATGAGCATGGCCGCGACAAACGCGAACACGCTGAACATGATCACACTGATCACCCAGATGATCGCAAAATTCTTAAAATACTTCTTCATAAATACCTCCGCATTAAATCTTGGTTCCGCATTCCAGGCAGAATTTTGCGCCCGCAGGCAGGTCGGCGCCGCAGTTGGGGCACTTGCTGATCAACGGAGCGCCGCAGGCAATGCAGAATTTGCCCATGGGCGTGCTCTCACCGCACTTGGGGCAGAGCACCGTATCGCCCGCGGGGGCGGTGATTCTTTCGCCGCAATGCAGGCAGAATCTTGCGTTTGCGGGCAGGTCGGCGCCGCATTTCGGGCATTTGGCGCCCGGCTCCGGGCTGTTCGGCCGGTTGCCGGTCAAGCCGCTGAAGACGCCGCCGAGCTGGCTGCTCATTGCCTGCGCCGCCTGCAAGCCGACGCCCAGACCGATGACGTCGCTCATCATCGAGCCGCCCGTGCCGCCACCGCCGCCGGAACCCATGTTGCCGATGCCTTCGGCATAGGCCTTTTGCACCTCGGCCTGCACGTAATCTTTTTTGGTGATGCCCTGCGCCTGCATGACCTGCGCCTGAGCAAAGCCCGCCTGACGCGTCGCTTCCGCTTCCGCCTGCGCCGCAATGATCTGGCGCTCCGCTTCGCGTTTGGCGACCTCGGTCTGCGTGGTTTGCTTTTCCAGCTCCGCTTCACGCTGCGCGGCGGTCACCTGCGCCTGCGCAATTGCCTGCGCCGTGCGCACCTGCGCTTCGGCGGCTGCCATGCGGGTCTGCAGCGAAACGGTGTGCAATTCGCGGATGCGCTTGAAGTTCGGATCGCCTTCGGGCAGCACGACCGTGGTCAGGTAAAAATTCGGCACGGTCAGCCCGTATTCCGCAAAGCCGGGTTCGATTCTGCTTTTCAGCGCAGCGGAAAGCTCATCAAGGTGTTCGTCAACCTCCAGAATGTTGATCGCTTTTTCTTTGATCGCCGCAGTCAGGTTGGATTTAACGGCGGTCGAAATCATGGGGCGGAACGCGCTTTGCAGCGATTTGGTGAAATTGGTTCCGTTTTCGCCCCAGGCGATGCCGTTCATGGTGCCCACCAGCTTGATGAGCAGCTTGAGCCCGTCGCTCACCTTCAGGTTGAGGGAGCCGCTCGCGCCGATGTCCAGCGGCACGCCGTATTCCGGCTCAAGGTAGCGCACTTTGCTGTCGGTGCCCCATTTCAGATCCATCTGCACGGTCTGGTTGATGAAATAAACCTCGCAGTGGAACGGGGTTTCGCCGCCGGTCGTGCGGTTGAGATATTTGCCGATTTTGGGGATGTTCTGCGTTTCAAGCGTGTAACGCCCCGCGCGGAACACGTCGAGCGCTTCGCCGTTCATGAAAAAAACGGCTTCCTGACTCTCGTGCACGATCAGCTGCGTGAGGGCGTTGAAATCCTCACAGGGGTGCTTCCAGATGAAGGTGCTGTTGTCACCCTCATATTTGATGATATCCGCAATTCTGGCCATGCTGCCACCTCCTTCAATTTCAATCAATCTCGATGTTTTCAACCGCATATTCCAGACATTTCAGAACAATATCGTTTCGGGTGCGGTTGGTGCTTTCGGCAATTTCGTCCAGCCTTGCCACCAGCTCGTTGGGCAGGCGAAGCGAAAGCACGCTGCTGTCACCGCTGAACCTTTTCGGGCGGATGACCAGCTTTCCGTCTTCCATAATGCCGCCTCCTTTGT
>CADBPL010000012.1 GCA_902796535.1 Oscillospiraceae bacterium | reverse complement strand
CTACTACAAAGAGGGCATCAACCCGGTCAAGATCTACGTGGAACGCAACTACGTCCGCGCGGTCAAGGGCGGCATGGGCTTCACCAAAACGGGCGGCAACTATTCCGCTTCGCTCAAGGCGCAGGACGACGCGAACAAGCTGGGCTACGCGCAGGTGCTGTGGCTGGACGGCGTTGAAAGAAAGTATGTCGAAGAAGTCGGCACGATGAACGTGTTCTTCAAGATCGACGGCGAGATCATCACCCCGTCGCTGGAAGGCTCGATCCTGGGCGGCATCACCAGAATGTCCTGCCTTGAGCTGCTCCGCTCCTGGGGCTGCAACGTCAGCGAACGCAAGCTCGCGCTGCAGGAGATCATTGACGCCGCGCACAACGGCAAGCTCGAAGAAGCCTTCGGCACCGGCACCGCCGCCGTCATCTCCCCCATCGGCGAACTGTTCACGGGCGATGAAAAGCTTATCATCAACGACGGCAAGATCGGCCCGACCGCGCAGAAGCTGTACGACACCATCGTCGGCATCCAGAACGGCATTATTCCCGACACCCTCGGCTGGGTTCAGGAAGTGTAAGAAAACAGGAAATACAAAACCGCGGCGTCGTTGTTCGGCGCCGCGATTGTTTAAAACGATATGAATATTCAGATTTTCGGCAAAGCCAAATGCTTTGACACAAAAAAAGCGGAGCGTTATTTCAAAGAGCGCCGCATCCCCTACCAATTCATCGACCTGAACCGCAAGGGTCTGAGCAAGGGCGAATACCAGAGCGTGAAAAAGGCGGTCGGCGGGTTCAACGAGCTGGTCGACAGCGGCTCAAAGCTGTACGAGCAGCTTTACATCGCCTATCTGGCCAGTGAAGAAGCCAAAGAAGAAGCGCTGCTCGAACACCCGCTGCTGTTCAAAACGCCGATCGTGCGCAACGGCAAAGCCGCCACGGTCGGCTATAAACCCGAGATTTGGAAGACGTGGGAATAAAACATAACAGCGGTCTGCCGGTTGGTCGGGCCGCTGCTGTTTTTTATTCGTTTGATTCGGGGGCGATCCACTGTTTGATCAGTTGGAACAGATGCCGGAACATATCACGCAAAATGGTGAAAAGCGACCGCGATCTGACCGAATTCGGCGTAGCCTGCTCCGTCACCGGCTCCAAAAAGCCTGTCTTCGGCGCGCACTCCTCTTCGGAATAGAGCAAAAACTGCGGGAATTTTTCATAGCTGAACACCGTCATGCTGC
This sequence comes from Oscillospiraceae bacterium, assembly GCA_902796535.1. Classification (GTDB taxonomy): domain Bacteria; phylum Bacillota; class Clostridia; order Oscillospirales; family Acutalibacteraceae; genus UBA8612. The sequence goes on along the minus strand of CADBPL010000012.1, from coordinate 1,643 downwards.
CGTTGCTGCGCAGGAAGCGGTACATCAATTCGTCCACGCTCGACGGGAAATAATCGTGCGTCAGGTCTTTGATATACCAAGTGGTCTCGGGGAACATGGACGTTGCGGCGTTGATGCTTTTATCGGGAGAAATATAAGGCGTGTTGCCCAGCCGTTCCTGCCCGTTCAGATACTGCTCGCTGAACGTTTCTCCCACAGGCGCGGCCGTGGTGCCGGGCGCCTGCTGTTCGCAGGTGACGATGGTGTCGCTCTGGCGGTCATTTCCCTCGGTGACGGGGTAAAGCTGGAAGCCGTATTTGGCAACGAACGCCACGGACACGCCGTCTTCTCCGAGCTGCCGGAGAATACCGTCGATCCTGACGCCGACCTGCTCATGATAGCGGTCGATCTTTTCAAGCAGCCCCGCGTATTCCTCTTCTTTTTCGCCGAAAACGAGTTCCCGCGCTTCCTCGTACCGGTCGGCCGAAACCATCGCCCAAAAGCCCGGGCACGTGGCAATGGAATGGAGCAGCCCCGGCGGCACGACCTCCCGGCCGATGCGCGGCAGCGTCAAATTGTAGTAGTCGAACAGCAGATCAAGCTGATAGGTCGCTTTGGCGTAGCTGATGACGTCTCTGATGAGCTCGTAAACGAGCAGATCGCCCTCAAACTGATCGGCAAAATAATCGGCGCCCTGCGCGTCAAGCGTGATCTGACCGGTAAAAACGGAATCCGTCGCCGCCGTGCCGCGCGCAATGGAGTTGTAAATTACGACGCTTTCCACGTCGTCCCACCCGTATTTGGCAAAGAGCGACAGCAAAATGACGCCGCCGTTGCAGCGGGTCACGAATTTCACCTTTTGGTGACCGGTCACTGCTTTGACCGCTTCAACATAATCGTGCAGATCGTCCGCCGTTTCAAGCGGGTCAAGGCGGTAATCGTAGTGATAATCGTACTTGTACAGCTCCGTCGAAGCCTGTTGGGGCGTCGTCACCTCGCCGCCGGGCTTATGCCTGTCGGTCAGGCGGTTCTCACGCCAGCGCAGCGAGCGCCTGATGCCGGAATTGTTGGTCAGGCAGCCGTTTTGATCCAGTGCAAAATCGCCGAACACCTCGTCGGCCCAGTCACACACAAACTGCGTGAACTCGGAAAAATCGTCTTTCAGGTAATCCATGCAGTACATCGGAACCACCTGTTTGGCAAGCTCCATCACATCAATATCATCGGTTTTGGGGAGCGTGTAATTCCCCTCGGCGTCGGGCGCCTGATCCTTATCGAGCAGAATATCCGTTCTGCCGCGCACATAAATGATCGGCGCGTTGGCGCAATCGCAGGAATTCCCCGCTGCAAACGCATCCAACGAAAAGGAATAGAGCAGAACCGTGATCAAAAGCAGCGGCGAGAGTATTCTTTTCTTCATAATCAGCCTCGTTTGACCCGGCAGCACAGGCTGCCGAAATTTGCATTTTTGTTATTTTACCTAAAAATATAAAAAAAGTCAAGGACACGGGAGAAGAATCTTTTATTTAAGCCAACAGCCCGAGCCGCAATGGCTCAGGCTGCTTCATGGCGTTATGTTCAATTGCCTTTGGAAGAAATCCAATCTTTGATCAGGCGGAACAGATGCGTGAAAAGGTTGCGCAGGACGGCAAAAACCGATTGCT
>CADBPL010000011.1 GCA_902796535.1 Oscillospiraceae bacterium | reverse complement strand
TCCAAACCCGCCGCCATCGCGGGCACGCTGGGCATTCTCGTCGGCTGCGACGAGGCGCTCTACCCTGTCATTGAACCGATTTTGAAATACATGGGCTGCAACGTCATCCGCATGGGCGAAAACGGCGCAGGCATCACCATGAAGATCTGTCACAACGCGCTCGTGGCGCAAATTCAGAACGGCGTGAACGAAACGCTCGGCCTTGCCCGCCGCGCCGGCATTTCCATTGACGATTTCGCTACGGCCGTTTCCTACGGCGGCGCGGGCAATTTCTATCTGGAATCACAAAAGGAAAACCTCAAAAACGAGAACTGGGCGACCGCGTTTTCGCTGGAAAACGAGCACAAGGATCTCGGCATCGCGCAGCGCCTGGCTGCGCAGCTCGGGTTCGACATGCCGGGTCTGGCCAATTGCAAGGCCGTTTACGATAAGGGCATGGCGTTGGGGCTCGGCAAGGAAGACTGGCGCGCCACTTACAAAATCGTCAACGGGATCGGGGATGAATCAAAATGAGCTTTACCACGATATACCTGCCCATCGGGGTGGGCACCTTCCATTTGGAAAGCGCGCAGGAGCAGTTTGACCGGAGCGTCACACTGTTGAAAGAAGCAGACGGCAGCGTGATCTGCCCGGATAAAATGCTGCTCAGCCTTGACGCGCTGCAGGCCTTTCTCGCCGGTCAGAACGCCGATCTGGCCATCGTGCAGAACCTCACCTTCGCCAACGCGGCGTATATGAGCGAAATTCTGCACCGGCTCGACTGCCCCGTGCTGCTGTGGACGCTGCGCGAACCGGTCATCGACGGCACGCGCCTGCGCCTCAATTCTCTGACCGGCGCGTTTTCCGCCGCCAACACGCTCACCGCGTTCGGCAGGCGGTTTGAATACGTGTTCGGTTCCCCGCAGGAGGACTGCGTCAGAAAAAAGATCACCGCCGTGATGAACGCCGCCCGGGTCAAAACCGCGCTGCGCTCGCTCAGGCTGCTGCAGGTGGGTCACACGCCGCAGGGCTTCGGCTTCGGGCGCGCGCTCGACGCGGATATGCGCAAGGTGTTCGGCGTGACGCTCGAATCCATCGAGGCGCGGGAGCTGATCGACACAGCCAAGGGCTATTCCGACGAAGAGCTTGCCCCCTATCTGGCCGACGCGCGCAGCCGCATCGGCGGGCTGGAGCAGATCAACGAAAAGAACGTGCGCGATTTTGCCGCGCTTTATAAATCATACGCCGAATACGTCAAGGCGCACCAAATCGGCGCTTTGGCCAGCCGCTGCTGGCCCGATTTCTTCACCGCCTTCGGCACGCCCGTGTGCGCCGTGCTGGGCATTCTCAACGATCTTGGCGCGGCAAGCGCGTGCGAAGCGGACGCCTACGGCGCGCTGACCATGTACGTCGCCGCGCAGCTCAGCGGCAAAAGCGCCTTTTTCGGCGACCCCGTTTCGTTGGATGAAACAGAAAACACCGTCACCTTCTGGCACTGCGGCATGGCGCCCTGCTCGCTGGCGCGCTGCGACACCGGCGCGTGCGCCGGGGTGCACTGCAACCGCAAGATCGGCCCCACGCTGGAATTCGGCTGCCGCGCGGAAGAAAAAGTGACCGTGCTGCGCATCGGCCGCAAGCCGGACGGCAGCTTCCGTCTGTTCGCCGCGCGCGGCAAAGCGCTGGACAAGCCGCAGCAGTTTTACGGCGTATCGACGGTGATCCAAACGGAAAGCGACGCGCGGCAGCTGGTGGAAAACGCCGTCAAGGGCGGCTGGGAGCCGCACTTTGCCGTGGCGTTCGGCGATATTTATGACGACGTGTGCGCGCTGGGCAACCTGCTCAACGTGCCGGTTGAGGCATTCTGATGATCAAAGAGCTCCTGTTTTTCGCCGTCATCTTTTTCACCAACGTCATTCAGTGCATCACAGGCTTTGCCGGCACCGTGCTGGCGATGCCGTTTTCCGTGCTGCTCATCGGCTTTGACGCCGCCAGACCCATTCTCAACGCCCTGGGGCTTGCCGCGTCGGTCTATGTCGTGATCGCCTGCTTTCGGCACATCGACAAAAAAGAGCTGGGCAAAATGACGGGCGTGATGCTCGTGGGCATGGCGGCGGGGCTTTGGCTCAAGCGCTTTTTCACCGGCAACCCATCGCTGCTCTACAAAACGCTGGGTGTGCTCGTTCTCGTTTTTGCCGTGATGAACGCCGTCAAGTTTTACACCCACCGCGAAGAAAAGGCGCTGCCCGCGCCCGTTTCGGCGGCGCTGCTGATCACCGCCGGGGTCGTGCACGGGTTGTTTGTGTGCGGCGGGCCGCTGCTGGTGACCTACGCCGGCGGCAGGCTGCGCGAAAAAGACACGTTCCGCGGCACGCTCAGCGCCGTCTGGATTTTGCTTAACGGCGTGATCTTCATCACCGACCTCGTCGGCGGCGCGTTCCCCCCGGCCACGGTCCGGCTGTCGCTTTTTTCGCTGATCGCGCTCGCGGCGGCGCTGGCCGTCGGGCACTTCATCGCCAAAAAACTCAGCCGCGGCGTGTTCCTGCAAATCACTTACGTTCTCATGGCCATCAGCGGCATTTCTTTGCTGATCAAGTAACACGATAGTTAGGAGAGATAACTTTGGCAACCGCAACATCAACCAACGGCATTAAACTCAAAGACAAAGTCGGTTACGCACTCGGCGACGCCGCCGGTCTGCTGACCTTTTCACTCATCGGCGCGTTTCAGAACAAATTCTACACCGACGCGCTGGGCATCAGCCCGGCCAAGATCGTCGTGCTGATCCTTGTCGCCCGCATCTGGGACGCGATCAACGACCCGATCTGGGGCGCGTTCATTCAATCGCGCAAGCCCAACCCCAGAGGGCAGTTCCGCCCCTGGATCCTGACCTTTTCCATTCCGCTGGCAGTCTCCGCGGCGTTGATGTTCCTGAAGGTGCCCGGTCTTTCGCAAACCAAATATCTGATCTATGCCTATATCACCTACATTCTCTACGGCATGATGTACACCGCCGTCAACATTCCCTACGGCTCGCTGGCGTCGGTCGTGACGGATGACGAGCTGGAGCGTTCGTCGCTGTCCATGTGGCGCTCCATCGGCGCGGGCGTGGGCGGCCTGCCCGGCACCATCATCCTGCCGATGATCGTTTACACCGTAACCGGAAAATACGCCAACGGCACCGACATCAAAGCGCTTGATGAAACCAAGCTGTTCTGGTGTGTTGTGGTGCTCGCGGTGATCTCCGTGCTGGTCTATTTCCTGCACTACAAGATGACAAAAGAACGCATCGCGCCGCAAAAGCACAAAAAAGACAGGGATTACAGTGCAGTCACCACCATCAAAGAGCTGTTCCGCGACCGTTCGTTCGTCACGCTCTCCATCGCGTCCATGCTGCTGATCGCGTTCCAGTTTTATTACCAGTCCACCTACACCTACCTGTTCACCGACTATTACGGCAAACCGGGGCTGTATGCCTTTGTCACGATCTGCACCTACGGCCCCATGGCGATCTTCATCCCCATCATGAACAAGCTCATCCGCAAATTCGGCAAAAAAGAGCTGTGCGCCTTCGGCATGGCCTTTGCCGCCGTTGTCAACATCGTGCTGTTCGCCCTGCGCGGCACGGCGCTGGCGCACAACCCCACGGTGTTCCTCGCCTTCACCTTCTTTTCCGGCCTTGGGCAGACGTTTCTTGTGCTGGAGGTCTGGGCGCTGGTGATGGACGTGATCGACCAATACGAAGCCAAAACGGGCAAACGTGAGGAAGGCATGACCTACGCGGTGTTTTCCTTCACCCGAAAGCTCGGCCAGACGCTCGCGGGCGTGGGGCTCAACGCGCTGCTTGCCGCCATTGCGTATGACGGCGAACTGTCCAAGCAGGGCATCGGCCTGAGCGACGCCGTGCTCGCCAAGCTCTACGATATTTCCACGCTCGTGCCCGCCGTCATGCTCGCGCTCATGGCGCTCATCCTCTTTGGCGGATACGACCTTTCCAAAAAGAAGCTTGAAACGATCCGCGCCGAGCTGGCTGAAAGCAGAGCGCGGGAAGAAGCGGAATAATAAAAAAGGAGCTGTGACCACATGAAAAGGATCCTTGCCGCCGTGTTGGCAGCTACTCTCTTGTTTCTGACCCTGTCCGTACCCGCCGGCGCTGAAAGCGTCCCCGCTGCCGCAGCGGCCATAGCAGAAGACGCGCCGCCGGTGATCGTGATACGCGGTTTATATTTTGACGGGCTGACCGTTGACGCGGGCACACCCAACGAGCGCAACGCGATCGGGCCGTTCGCTGTCGGCGACATTCTCAAAACCCTGGGCAGGATCGGGTTTCAATGGCTCACCAAAGGCAAGCAGGCCGCCGTCAGCGAAATCTGCGCTTACGGGCGCAAGGTGTTCGGCGGATTCGTCAACGACAAAAACGGCGATCCCCTCCGTGAAGCGACCTTTGACAGCTACCCTCTCAGCCTTGACCATTACCCCGATTCGGCGCTGGCCAACGGAAAAGAGCGCGAGGAAGGCCTTGCCCACGCCGTGATGGATACGGTCGGCGGCAGCAAGACCTACTATTTCAGCTATGACTGGCGCAGAAGCCAGCTTGAGGTTGCGGACGACATCCACTTAACGGTGGAGCGCGCGCTTGCCGATCACCCGGAGTTTGACAAGGTGACGATCATCAGCGCGAGTATGGGCGGCATGGAAACCATCGGCTACCTGACCAAATACGGCTACGATAAAGTTCAACGGTGCATTTTCCATTCCTCCACCTTCTTCGGCACCTATGTGGCAAGCGACTGCTTGACGGGGCGCATCCGGATCGACGGCGACGCCCTGTGCCGTTTTGTCAGCTACCATGTGCCCAAGCTGGCCGGGCCGCTGAACCTGCTCAACAAGCTCGGCGTGATAAAGTCGCTCAGCGGGCTGCTCCAGAAATTTGTTGACAACAACAAACGGCAGGTCTACGACGAACTGCTGCGCGACACCTTCGGCACGATGCCCGGGCTGTGGGGCGTGACGCTGCCGTCATATTACGAGGCAGCGAAGGAATATGTGTTCGGCGATCGCATCGACGAATACGCCGGATTGATCGAACGAGCCGACGCGCTGCAGGAAATGGCCGCCGGGGTGCCTGCGCTCATCAAACAAATGGAGGCCGACGGCGTTGAACTGTGCGTGGTTGCGGGCTACAATGCGCCCCTTGCGCCGGCGTATGAGCACGCGGTGGTCAACGGCGACGACACGCTGGAAACCGCGCTGATGTGCGGCGGCGCGGTCGTGGCCGACCTTGGCAAAACACTCGGCGACGATTACGTGCCCGCCAACCCCGAAAGGATGACGCCCGACCGGGTCGCCGACCTGTCCGGCGTGATCCTGCCTGAAAACACATGGCTCATCAAAAACGCGCCTCATGTGGCCTGCAACTATCAATCGGATTGCTCCGCCTTCGTCATGTGGCTCCTCACCACGCCCGAAGCGCCGAATATCCATTCCGACCCGAAGTACCCGCAGTTCATGCAGGCAAGCCCCGCGCAGGCGCTCTCACCCTTGAAATAACGCGAAGACTCAAACAACCGCTGCCGTCCGCAAGGGACAACAGCGGTTGTTTTGTATTTTATGGATAATCGGCGTTCTGTCACGGCTGCACATTGCACAAAAACCGGGCAACGCCAACGTCGCAGACCGTAAACGTTTTACCGAAGCGTTCCCGCTTTGTTGCTTCCACGGTTCCGGCCAGAATACGCTCCGCGCCGTCGATGAGCGACGGGATCACACTGCGGCTGACCTTTTCTTTGGCGTGAGAGGGATAGATAAAATCAAAATCGTCCCGCTGCAGCAAGCGCTTCAGGCTCGCAATATACGCGTCAAAATCGCGCTGCGGCCCGAACATATAGATCTCGCCATCCTCCTGTATGGGATCGCCGCCGATCAGACAGCGGTTCTTGCGGTCAAGCACCGTGATGCTCCCCGGCGTATGCCCCGGCAGATGGAGGATCTCCAGCGCCCTGTCGCCCAGATCGATCACGTCGCCCTCAAAAACAGGAACGATCGTCCCCTGCCCACCCTGAACGTTGCGATAAAAGGCCGCCTCGGATGGATGCATGTAAAACGACTCGAACTGCGCGTTGGAGCCAATGTGGTCTCTGTCGGCGTGCGTGTTCAGCAGACGGATCGGCAGGACGGTCTGCGCCAAAACGACGCCGCGCACATCCAATCCGCTCATGCCGGTGTCGATCACCAGCGCGCTTTCCTGCCCTGTCAGCAGAAAGAACCGCACACCCCCGTCGGGTTCCGCCCATGTGTTGTCAAACAACTGTTTCATCGGTTTCTGTTCTCTATATAGTTTTTGAGCATACCGCACCAGTCGGTCTGGATGATGTCAAACCCCTTATCCAGCAGCCAGCCCCAGCCCGTTTCCGGCGCGCCCGAAACGGCCGCGTCGTCGGTGTGTCCGGCGGAAAGCACCTCCTGATAATCGTAAACGATCGCGTTGGCAAAAAGCAGCATCCCCTTTTGGTGCATGGCTGCGATGTATTCGTCCGACGCGACGGGCGCGTCCTCCGTTTTAAAAAGCACCTCCGCGCCGATGCAGCGAATGCCGTTTTCGACAAGGATCTGCGTCGCGTCGTCCCTCTCGCGCACGATCGGCATATACATAAAACCGGCCGCCTGCTCCTTGAGCTGCTGCAGCGCGCGTGGATCAAAACCGCTTTTGACGACCACCTGTTCCTCCACGCCGACTTTGCGGATCACCTGCGAAATGCCGGGCACATCCGTCCAGAATTTGTCCACGTTGATGTAGCATTTTCCCTTCAGGAAATCCAGCACATCGTCCAGCCGTTCCACGCCGAACTGGGTTTCGGTGTTATCCTGATTCACAAAGCGCAGCTGCTTAACGTCTGCGGCGTTCATTTTCGCAATGCTTTTATCGGTGTTCAGGTGCGCGTGCTCCAT
>CADBPL010000010.1 GCA_902796535.1 Oscillospiraceae bacterium | reverse complement strand
GTATGGCGGAATTGGCAGACGCGTTAGATTCAGGTTCTAATGGTCGCAAGGCTGTGCAGGTTCAAGTCCTGTTACCCGCACCAAAAACACGGCTCCGGGCATCGGTCGGAGTCGTGTTTTTTTTACAAGAACAGGACTTGAAGGACGAGCGGTACAGAGCAACCGTCCAGTGGACGGTTGTGACCGCGAGCGACCAGGCGCCCGCAGGCGCGCGAGTCAAGTCCTGTTACCCGCACCAACAAAAAAGCGTCTTTTGCCTGCTTGGGCAAAAGGCGCTTTTTTGAATGATGTGTTCCGCTGTCGCGAAACGTGATGTTTGCTTTGCAAGTGATGTTCCCTTCGGGAGTGATGTGTGCCTTCGGCAAGTGAGGGGAGCCTATCGCACCGCTGCGGCTGCTGTCGGCTCAGGCGGAACAGCTTCAAGGAACAGGGTTATTCTTTTTCAAATTCCGGTTTCCACGCGGCGAACTGAACGAGCTGGGCGTCGGTGCGATGGTAGTAGCGTTCGTTTTTGTCGAGCTTTGCGATCTGCGCCATTTCTTCCTCCGTCAACGTGAAGTCGAGGATGTTCAGATTGTCGCGAATGTGGTCCGTGTTCTTCGAGCCCGGAATGACGACGAACCCCATCTGCGTGTGCCAGCGCAGGATCACCTGAGCGGGCGTTTTGCCGTATTTTTCCCCGAGCCGGGCGAAGACGGGTTCGCTGATCAGCGATTTGTCGCCGTGTCCCAGCGGATACCAGCTCATCAGCCTGACGTCGTATTTTTCGAGTGTTTCGCGCAGCTCCTTCTGCGTAAAATATGGGTGCGCTTCCACCTGAATGAACTGCGGTACGATCTCCCATTTGGCTGCAAGCTCGGCGAGGTATTTCCCTTCAAAGTTGGAAATGCCTATGCTCCTTGCCTTGCCCTGTCTGTATGCTTTTTCGAGCAGACGGTAACCGGCGAGCCAGTTGCCGGCAGGCTGATGGATATAGAGAAGGTCGACGGAATCGACGCCGAGCCGCTCCAGCGTTTCATCCACAGCGTTTTCGTTTTCATATTCGCTCGGCCAGAGCTTGGTCGAGAGGAAGATTTCGCCCCGCGGTACGCCGCTTGCCTTCATTCCGCGGCCGACGGCGCGTTCGTTGACGTAAGCGTTTGCCGTGTCGATCAGGCGGTAACCCATTTTCAGCGCCTCGCGCACGCTGTTTTCGGCGTCCGCGGGTGAGAGCATAAAGGTGCCGATGCCCACGACCGGGCAGGTGATATGGTTGTTGAGCCTTACGTTTTCCATGATGTTCTCCTTTTTTATCAGTTATTTGATCCCAATCGTGAAGTAGTTCAGACGACCGCTTGCAATATCGGCGAAATATTCCTCCCGCGTCTGCTTCATACCGCTCATGTGCGTGAAGGTCATGTCTTCCGAAACGATCTCACGCATCGTTTCAATATCCGAACAGGTCATCGCCTGACAGTAACGCGCCTGAACGTAAAGAACGGAAAGCTCATCGTCTGTCAGCCGCGCAGGATCCGCACCTGTTATTCTGACGTTTGAAAATGCCGAAAAATCATATTTCATATTTGTTTCCTCCGCCGTTCCGGACGCTGTGCTTCCGGCCTTCTGCTCGGTCGTCTGCATGGCAACTGTTTTCGCTTCGGACGGGGCCTCCATACGGCACGAGCACAGGAGCAGTATCGCGATAAAGGCGAAAAACAATGCGCTGCGATTTTTCATGGCCCGTATGCCCCGCGCCCTCACAGAAGGCCGTTTGAGATCAGCCAGCGCTTCACGCTTGAGCCGGCCTTTGCGGCGTTGCTTCCGTTGACCGGCAGCCCTTTTTTCACCTCCGCGCCCGGCGCGCACTGCCTGATCGTGCGTTCGCTTGAGCCCATGCCGCTGCCTTCGTTGGTGCACAGCGGCAGGATCGTTTTTCCGGAAAAATCGTATTTCTCAAGGAAGGCCGCCACCGCCATCGGGATCGTGCCCCAGTAGTTCGGATAGGCGAGGATCACGGTATCATAGTCGTCGATGCTTTCGGGGCAGGAAACAAGCGCGGGTCTTGCTTGTTCCCGCAGATCCTTCTTTGCCTCCTCAATACAGGTCATATATACGGGCGAATAGGGATCCTTCATTTCAATTTTGAAAACGTCGGCTTCGATCATCTCTTTCATCAGATCACACACGACCTCGGTGTTGCCGACCTTGACGTAGCGCATCGCGCCCGCAAAATAGTTTTCATCCGCTCTGGAAAAGAACGATATCAGTGTTTTTGCCATGATTGTTACCTCCGGTTTCTGATTTCACCCATATTTTATCGCAAAACGATTGAAAAGTCCAATTCAAATGTGCTATAATTGATTAAATTATTAAATAACGCGGAGACAAGTATGACCACCAAACAAATCGATTACTGCATAGAGCTGTCGCGAACGCTCAATTTCAGCCGCGCGGCGGAGAATCAGTTTGTCAGCCAGCCGACGTTTTCTTATCAGATCAGACTCCTTGAGGAAGAGGTCGGCTTTATGATTTTTGAGCGGAGCGGAAAAGGCGCGGCGCTCACCCCTGCGGGCGCGCAGTTCGTTTCCTTCCTCGCGGGGATGCGCGAGGAACTGAAACGGGCGGTCGAACAGGGGCAGAATTTCAGCGCCAGATATAAAGACAGCATCTCGATCAGCCTGATGGTCAGAGAGGCGTTGTGTTTTCTGCCGGAGGCGATGCGGATGTTTGCCAAAGAATACCCCGACGTTCAGATCGTTCCGAAATTTGAGTATGAAAACGGCATGGACGGCTTTTTGAAAAACGAAACGGATATCCTTTTTGCGCTGAAAGAGCAGACGAGGCAGATTTCGGGCATGACCGTTCACGATCTTTTTGAAAGCCGCATTTATCTGATTGCCCGGCGGGACGATCCGCTTGCTGAAAAGAACGTAATCACCGAAGCGGATCTTTACGGCAGAACGCTGATGGTGGGAGGCGGCTCGCCGCAGGCGCTGAGAACCGTTCAGCACCGCCTGATCGCGACCGGGAACGTGGATTATTTCAACAGTCCCGATCACGACACGACTCGCACCAACGTCGCCGCGGAAAAAGGCGTATGCCTGGCGCCGGGGTTTTTGAACGATCACAGCGGGCAGTTTGCCTGGATCCCGTTCGACTGCACGGAATCCTTTTCGTGCGTTCTCTGCACGCACCGGGAGGATCACAGAGCTTCGCTGGCGGCTTTTATTGCGATCCTGAAAGAGCTGTATCGCGAAGCGGTGGCAGTCCCGCTTTAATGTAATTATAACTCAATGATCACTTCGTGGCGGCCGGGAGCGGTCGTGATTTCGATCAGACAGCCGCTGCCGAAATTCGGCCTGACCGCGCAGACGCCGTCGGTGTGCACCGCTTTGGGCTGCTGCGGCGCATAGATCACGCTCGGCGCGTCGAACGGCTGATCCTGCTGATAGATCAGCGTGAAGGTGTTTGCCGTTCTGTCATGGCGGTAGCATTCGATCGTGCCGGTCACGGCGCGGGGCGCCGGGCGGTTGAGCTGCTGCATGATCGGCTCCTTCAGCAAACCCTCGTTGAAGCACCAATAGGTCTGGCTCCAGCGGTGCGCGTCGAAAAAATCGAGCAGATACTGAATGTGCGGGAACCAGTCGGTGCCCTCGCTCGCGCCGCCCCATTCGCCCACGAGCACCGGCACGTTCAGCCGTTCCTGCGCCCGGGCGTGGGTGCTGAAAATGGCGTCCACGCGCGAATTGCCGGCGTACTTGTAAAGCGGCGTATCGACCATGAAATCATAGCCGTGCGGCGCAAAGCAGGCGGCTTCCTCCTGGCCGTTCACCGTGATGGGGCCGGCATGGCACGGAATGGCCAGATTGGAATAGTAGCAGTTGTCGATAAACAGAATGCCGTTCGGGGTTTTGGCGCGGATAGCGGCGCTGACCCGGTTCAGAAACGGCGTGTAGCGCTCTTTGTCGAATTTTTCGATCAGCGCATGGCCGGCGCTCGCCGCCTTTGTGAGAAACGCGCCGTCGAATTGATCGAACGCGTCCTTGAAATTGCCGGAAACAGCGTCCCTGATGAGGGCGCTTTTTTTGATGCGCTTATCGGTGAAAAAGGCGCCGGCGACCTTGCCGACCAGCTTTTGGAACACTTTGCCGCCGTCGGAACCCGGAAACGGTTCGTTGAGCAGATCGAACCCGAACAGCGCGGGGTGGTCGCCGAACCGCTCGGCCAGGTGCGCCCAAAGTTCGGCAAAGGCGTCCTGCACGCCGCGGCCGCGGCAGGGTCTGTTCGCCCAGAAATTGTCGAAGCAGCGCTGCGTGGCCTTGCCGAAAAAGTAGCCCTCCGCCCAGACGAATTTTGCTTTTTTGTAGCGGTGGCCGTCCGTCAGGCACGCCCAGTCCGGCGCGCCGTCGCCGTCCCCGTCGCCAAAGCCGGAGTACAGATCCTGATGCATATCCAGATAGGCGTAAATGCCGTATTTTTCGCACAGGTCAAGCGTTTTTTGCACGCCGTCCAGATACGCTTCGTCATAAACGCCGGGCTTGTGCTCGATTGCGTCCCACACGATTCCCAGCCGGATGATGTTCATGCCGTTTTCCGCCAGCGCGCGGATGATCTCCTCATGCTGGCCGTAGCGATATTCGCGCCGTTTGAGCACGGGGATATACTGACCCTTGTCGCAGATGTTGACGCCGTTGAAGATGCGCTCTCTGCCGTGCTCGTCCACAAAACGGCGGCCGTTGGTTGTGATCCGTTCCATTTGTTACCTCACTTGAAAATTTTAGTAACCGCTGATTAAATCGGGGTGTGCAGATTGGCGAGAGGATTTTTCGCCAGATGAAACAAAAAACGCAGGCAATACTTGGTGTATTAACGAGTATTTTTGTGAAATATGACGGGAAATGATCCGTCAAGATGCGCGCCTGCGATTTAATCAGTGGTTACTTTATATTCCGTTACGACGACGCCGACGGTCGGCTCGGCGAATTCCACGGTGACGCAGCCGTTTTCAAACACGGCGGCGGGCAGCGTATAGGTGGCGGAAACGAAGCGGCCGCTGAGCATTTCACGGTCGAAGCGCTCGTCGGGTTCGCCCCCGTAAAAGCCGCCGTGATGAATCACGTGACCGTTTGCTTTCACGGTGAAATCGGTTACGGCTTTGTCGCTGCGCTTAAAGGTCACGCGCAGCTTATAGTCTGTGTTCGGCTCAAACCCGCCCGCGCGGAACACAAGGCGAAAATGATCGAACGCCTTGAACAGGCAGGTGGGGATCGAACCGTTGTTTTCGGCGCGGTCGCCCTGAAAATCCATGTAGTATTCGCCCTCCTGCCGTTCGCCCAGCAGGTTGAAGCCGTGTTCGGCAAAGGAAAAATATACCTCGCCCTTTTTGACGTCGTTTCGGTGAAAGACCCTTGTCAGAAACCCATCGCGCTCGGCTTCGGGCAAATCGTCGGCGTAAGCGAAGCGGTTCAGCAGCCACGCCCGGTCGGTCACGGGGCGGTCGATGGTGTCCAGCGTTGCGCCGCGTTCCCAGCCGGAAGCGCCGAAATGCTCCACGTCAAGCTGAATGCCGATTTGCGCAAACAGCATTTGCCCAAGCTCGTCCAGCGATGCGCGCAGCGCGTGATAATCCCCGGGATGATCGGTGCTGAGGATGCTGCGCGCTTTTTCAAATTCACCCCGCGCCGCCGCGGCTTTGGCTTCGTCGATCAGGTTCAGTTCAAAAAGGCGTCTGCGCCGCACCACCGCGTCGCACCGCGCGCGAAACAGCAGCAGCAAAAAGCGCCAGTTGTCCATCAGTTCGGGATGAAGCCCGGCCTGCTCCTCAAAAAGCGTTAACGTGCTTTCAATGTGCGGGTTTTCCGCCGGGTCGCCCTCCCAGTTGCGCTCCAGGGCAAAAATGCCGTCGGCGATCCGCTGCGCGTCGGCCTGCCAGAGGAAGAACCGCGCGTAATCGCACAGCGTTTCGTTGAGCGAAACGGCGGGGAAAAAGTCCATATCGCTCCACACGGCCTTGTTCACATCGTCGTTCACGCCCTCGGAATAGCTCACGCTGCCGACAACGTAGGGGCGCGTCAGGCGGTGGAGCAGGCGGAATTCGGTCGGGCGGGGGTTCACGCTTTCCCGGCTGAGCGTGGCGGCCAGCGCAAAATGCCAGTCGTCCCGCTCGAAATGCACGGGGTATTCGCAGCGCACATTGTGGGTAATGTCGGGATAAAACCGGATGGGATATTTCAGCGGCACTTTGCGGCGCATTTCCTCCAGCGGGAACGCGTGGTTCGGGCCCATGATCACGCCGTCGATCTCCTCGGGCAGCTTGTTGATTTCACGCATAAAATCCGCCGCCCAGGTGGGTTTGCCGTGCGGCGCCTGCGCGCTTGGCCACAGCTGAGCGCCCGGCTTTTTTTCTTTTAACAGGCCGGAAATGGCGAGGCAGCGGCGCACAAACGCGTCGCCGTCCATGTCGCCCGGGTCGCCGCCGGGCGGAAAAACGGCGTCGATGCGCGGCATGGCGTCGAACACGGCCGCTCTGCGCTTCAACGCAAGCGCCTCGTCGTTTTCTTCATCGTTGGCGTTCGGGTACCAGCAGGACACGTCCAGATCGACCTCGTCCGCCAGCTCGCTTGCCCACACGGCCACGTCGAGCGGGTCGTATTTCATCAGCGGATTGTTCGGGTCAAACGGTTCGCCCGGAATGTGCTCGCAGGTGTTGCAGCCGAACGCCATGATGTCCCGGTAAAAGCGGGCGTACTCTTCTTTGCCCCAGGCGTCATAGGTGTTCGGGCAGGTGCGGTAGCCGCACTGGTGCCCGCGGATGGGCTTGTCCGGCTCATAGACGCCGCTCAGATTTTTGAGCAGCATGACCGTTTCGCCGCGGAACACGCATTTGCGCAAAAACAGCGAGTAGGCGTAGATGTGCCCGCGGACGCCGTGGGCAAAAAAGCTCACGCCGCCGTCCTCCTGCTCGATGCGGTAGCAATCCTTGTTCGGCAGCGTCCGGTCGAGGTAAAAGCCGATGTGCGGGCCGCCTTTTGCTTTCGGCTGCCGCCCCGTGCGGCGCTCGATCTCCTCGCAAAACAGCGCGGCGGCTTTTTCGCAGCCCGCCTGCGCCGAAACGCTTAAAAAGGAAAAATCATATGGCATTCTTTCCCCTCCGTCCGTCAGTCATGCTTTTATAGGTAACCACTGATTAAATCGCAGGCATGTATCTTGACGGAGTATTTTCCGCCATATTTCACAAAAATACTCGTTAATACACCAAG
>CADBPL010000009.1 GCA_902796535.1 Oscillospiraceae bacterium | reverse complement strand
GGCTTGCCCTTGATCGGCACTGCGCCGAGCAGGTATTCATACGTGATCAACGGGATCTCAGCCATCACACCGCCACACTTTCTTTTTTCTGCTGCGCAGCGCCTTTTTGCCTGTCCTTTGCCAAAAGCGCGTCGATGCGGTCATCCACATTGCGCTTGCCCTTGTGGTTATAGGGGAAGAACTTGAGGAAGATCATAACGATCACGGTGCCCAGGGTGTTGCAGATGGTATCCTCCATGGTGTCCATCAGCGCAAAGCGGGCGTCATGCAGATGCGGGATGATGTTGGGGATCGGGTTGGTGCCGTAACGCTCCGCCGCCTGCCTGGCCAGCTCCATCGACCAGTGCTGGCTGTCGCCGCCGCCGATCTGGTCAAAGGTGAATTCAAACAGTTCCCACCCGGTGCAGACCATGAAGCAAAGCCCGGCCGCCGCCCAGATCGCAATGGAGGTGGTGGTTCCTTTTTTGCGGTCGCGCAGCTGCATGGCGGTGACGGCTTCATAGCCGATCCACGTGCCGGCAGCGCCGCCGGTGAGGTGGAGCAAAAGGTCGTAAAAGCGGATCGAATAATAGAAGTTCAAAAACGCCCCGCCGAAGGAGGCAAGCGTGAAGCTGACGACGGCATAGTTCTGGATATAGGCCGGCATATAACGCATGAAGCATTTTTCACTTGTCATCTGCGCGATCTCCCATGAGAACAGGCCGACCAGATTCGCGCACATCTGAAGCACCTGACGGGAGCGGGTGATACCGGCCGGGAACTCTTTTTGGATGAACGCCGTATAAAGAATGCCGCCGATCATGACAAGGCGTAAAATCCACCAGAAGATTTTCTGGTATGTCTTGGAATCCCGATTCAATCGGGCAAAATACTCTTTCATGAATTCCCCTCCGAAAACTGATTGATCCCATTTTACCAAATAGAAAGAAAAAAGGCAAGCGCCATTTATCGGCAAATGCTAAAGAAACAATTAACTTTTTCTTTTAAATGTTTTACCATCGGGCAAATTGTTGATGATGATCGCCAAAAACATGATCGAGCAGCCGATGATCTGCCGCAGGCTGAGCCGGTTGCCCAGAACGATCCAGTCCGTCAGCACGGCAAAAACCGATTCCAGACACATGAGAATGGACGCCAGCGCCGGTTCGGTGTAACGCTGCCCCACGATCTGAAGCGTGAACGCCGCGCCGCAGCTGAGCACGCCGGAATAGAGCAGCGGCCAGATGGCGGCGTTGATATCGGCAAGCACGGGCGTTTCAAACAGCCCCATGCAGATCACGCCCAGCGTGCCCGCCACCACAAACTGGGTGAAGGACAGCCAGATGCCGTCCACCGTGGCGACCACATGATCAATGTATAAAATATGAATGGCGAAAAACACCGCGCACGAGGCTGCGAGCACTTCCCCCCTGCCGAAGCTCATTTTTTCGGACACGCAAAGCAGATAAGCGCCAAAGCACCCCATCACCACGGTGAACCAGACGCGGGCGCGCGGCCTTTGCCTGAGCACAAGGCCGAAGATCGGCACAAGGAGCATATAGATCGCCGTCAGAAAGCCGATCTTGCCCGGCGTGGAATAGTGAAACGCCGCCTGCTGCAAATTGCCCGCCGTGAACAGGATCAGGCCGCAGATAACGCCGCATTTGAGCTGGTGCAGGCGCTGCGTTTTCTTTTCCGCCGCCGTGCGCGTATCGGTTCTGCGCTTTTTGAGCGTGATGACGACCAGCAGCGGGATCAGCGCCGCGGCGCCCATGAGCGTGCGGATGCCGTTAAAGGTAAAGGAGTCGATCTTCTCCATGCCGACGCTCTGCGCCACAAAGGAGCTGCCCCAGATAAATGCCGTCAACAGCAGGATCAGACTGCCGCCGAGCTGTTTCTTTTTGTTTTCTTCCATAAACGATCCCTTCATAACCGTCGGCCGACCGCCGAAAAACAACGCATACACATAAAAAAACACGGTAATCGGAAGCCCTGCTGAAAAAGAGCGCCCAGACAAATTACCGTGTTTTGATTCAGGAGAAAAATCAGAAAATCGTGATGATGATCTTCGCCGCCAGCGCCAGAATAAAGAACGCAACGCCGATGATCTTGGTGAGCTTGACGAGCTTTGCTTCAATGGTGCGGCCCTTGTTCTTGCCAAAGAAGGTTTCGGCGCCGCCGGCGATTGCACCGGAAAGGCCCTTTGAGTTGCCTTCCTGCAGCAGAACAAGAATGACAAGGGAGATGGACAAAACGATCAAAACGATTCCGAAAATGATTTCATAGGCTGCCATGAGAATTCACCAAAAGCCGTAAAGGCTTAATCCTTTCTGTTTAATTGAAAATGATACTTTGATATAGTACCACATCATTTTCACAATTGCAAGTGTTTTTCGCAAAAAGCCGAAAAACAGGTAAAATTTTTCTGTGTTATTTGCCCGTTGGCCGCTCAAACTACCATCAGCGGACAGGAAGGTCGCGGCCAAACGGCCGTCAAGCGTTTGTCGACCGGCATCTCCGCTGGCTGTCCGCGGCGGGGAGGCCCAAAGCAGGCGGCTACATATTTGGTAACCACTGAACCGCATGGCAGCGCACATCCTGACGGCGTATTTTCCGCCATATCTCGCAAAAATACTCGTTAATACACCAAGTATTGCCTGCGTTTTTTG
>CADBPL010000008.1 GCA_902796535.1 Oscillospiraceae bacterium | reverse complement strand
TTTCCGGCTCGTGCTGCCGTTGACTTTCAGATAAAACCTGACCCGGATTGGGTGCAGCGTCACGCTGCCAAATTCCGATTAGGTAAGAGGTATGAATCAAGAGTTCAGAGGTGTGTGTTCCGGCGAAGCTCCTGCCTCTTTGGAACAATACCTCTTAATTCTTAATTCTGACCTCTGACCTTGCCTTTTGCCCTCTCCGTCACCGCCTTTGGCGGCGCCACCTCTCCCTGTGGGCGAGGCAAGAGGCGGTGCGGTGTTGACCGCGCCAGAACTTTGACAGGAACTCTGATTCCGCTATCGGCTATCGGCTATCGGCTATCGGCTATCCGCTATCAGCTATTCGCTATCAACGATCCGCTATCCGCTGTATCCGCTTAACATTGAGGAGTGACCCCATGGATTACCCAAACGCAAAGGTTTCTGTTCTGATGGGCATTTACAACTGCGCCGACACCCTGCCCGAGGCAATTGAATCGGTGCTCAACCAGACCCACAGCAACCTTGAACTGATTTTATGCGACGACGGCTCGAGCGACAACACCTATGAAGTCGCCGGAGAATACGCCAAAAAAGACAGCCGCATCGTGCTGCTGAAAAACGAAAAAAACATGACGCTCGGGCCAACGCTCAACCGCTGTCTGGCCGTTGCCACGGGGGATTACTGCGCCCGCATGGACGGCGACGACGTGAGCGCGCCCGACCGGCTTGAAAAGCAGGTGCGGTTTTTGGAGGAGCACCGCGAATTCGACTGCGTGGGCACCTATATGCTCATCTACGGCACCGACAAGGTGCGCACGCTGCCGGAATTCCCCGAGATCGACCGGCTCGCCCAGAGCAACCCCTGCTGCCATGCCAGCATCGTCATGCGCACCGCCGTTTACAAAGAGCTGGGCGGTTATTCCGCCGACCCGAAGGTGGAGCGCATTGAAGACGTTGATTTGTTCTGGCGCTTTTATCTGAGCGGGCACAAGGCCGCCAACATCCTCGAGCCGCTCTACATCGTGCGCGAAAATCCCTACACCTACCGCCGCCGCAAGGCAAGATTCAGCCTGAACGTGTCGCTCTACCTGTTCAAGCGCTGCAAAGAGGCGAACCTGAGCAAAAGCAGCTACCTCTACTGCCTCAAGCCTGTGCTGGCCGCCGTCATTCCGAAGCGTTTGATGATCGCCTATCATCTGAAAAAAGATTCACAACAATAAAGGAACACGGTACTATGACAACAGACCTGCTCACTGTTTTTTTGCTCTCCTACATCACCGCTGTGTTCAGCCAGCGCGTGCCGAGCACGGGCCGCAACATCTGGGGCAAACAAAAGGCCAACCTTTTGGTCGCCATGGTCCCGATGCTCATCATGCTCGGGTTTTCCGCGGCGCGCAAAAACATCGGCGACACATTCTATTACACCTTCGCTTACGACCTGCGTGTGGAAGAAGGTATTATCAGGCCGGAATTCGGTGAAAAAGCCTTCCTGTTTCGTTACCTGCAATTCCTGCTGCAAAAGGCCGGCTTTGAATCTCATGCCCTGATCACGATGTGTTCCCTGATGATCATCGTTCCGCTGGTGCTGTTCCTGCGGGAATATGCGTTTTCGTTCGACACCGCCATTTTCCTCTGCTTTGCTACCGGGCTTTACATTGCAACAATGAACGGCATCCGGCAATACGCCGCGACCGGGCTGCTGCTGCTCGGCGCCAGATATATTTTTTCCCGCAAAAAAAGCGATTTTTTCAAATTCCTGATCCTTGTCCTGATCGCCTATCTGATCCATTCCTCCGCGTTGATCATGATACCGATCTATTTCTTCTGCCGCCAGCGCGCCTGGTCGCTGTCAACGTTCGTCATCCTCGGCGGCAGCCTGCTGACGCTGTTTTTTGTCAGCGCGTTCCTGCCCTCCTTCACCAATATGCTGCAGGGCGGCGACTACGAGGTTTATTCGCAGGGCTGGTTCACCGCCGGCCACGAGACCGGCACCAACATTTTCCGCGTGCTGTTCAACGCGCTGCCTATGCTGCTGGCCGCTTACTTTTCCCGCGAGATACGGCCCATTTCGCCGGTGTGCGACGTGCTGATCAACATCGCCACCTTCCACGCCGGTATTTATCTGATCGCCAGCTATAACTGGATCTTCGCACGGTTTGCGTTTTACACCATGCCTTACGTGATCCTGCTTCTTACGCTCATCTTCGGCGTCTGCCTCAAGCAGCAGCATAACCGCGCGCTGTATCTTCTGGTGGTCGGCGCTTACCTGTTCTTCTTTATCAAAGAGGCCTATTCCACCGATATGTACCTGTATTCCTCCGATTATTTCACGCCGAACAGAAACTTCTGGTTCCGGTTTTTGGCGTAGCGCAAACCGGTTCCCGGCGGCGCGTCTTTGCGCTGCCGGCTTGCCGGAAGGAAGGAGAAACCATGAACAAAACCATTCACTATTTTTGGTTCGGCCGCGGCGAAAAAAGCAAGCTGATCCAAAAGTGCATCGCCTCATGGCGCGCCGCGTTCCCCGATTTTGAAATCAGGGAATGGAACGAGGATAATTTTGACGTGCGCCAGAACCAGTTCATCAGCCAGGCCTATGACGCAAAAAAATACGCGTTTGTTTCCGATTACGCTCGGTTCAAAGTTTTGTTTGAACAGGGCGGCCTTTATTTTGACACCGACGTGGAGGTGATCGCTCCGTTTGAGCAGCTGCTCGCGGCCGACGGCATCGCCGCGTTTGAAGACGACAATTATGTGGCGCCGGGGCTGATCCTTTGGGTGAAGGAACCGGGCGACCGGACCATGAAAACCATGATGGAGCTGTATGAGCGCACGCCGTTTTTGAAGGAAGACGGCTCGCAGAACGCGCTGACCATCTGCCAATATTTCACGGCGGAGCTGCAAAAGCACGGGCTCAAAAAAAACGACGGCTCCGTGCAGCACTGCGCCGGGTTCACGGTGTATCCGCCGGAATATTTCTGCCCGTTCAACGACCTGACGGGCGTGATGAAAAAAACCGAAAACACCAGAGCCATTCACTGGTACGCCAAAACGTGGCTGAGCAAAAAAGATATTGTGCGCAACAAAATCTCGCGCCGCGTTCACCGCGTGCTTGGGGTCGATTTCTTTCATTGATACGGAAATTATTCATTCTTCATGATTCACTGTTTCTTTTTCATGACCGTTGCTCCCGCGTTTCTTATCGGAGGGAACCGATCCTTGATGAATCACGAATCATGAAAGCGCTTCGCTCATGAAAAATGAATCAAAATAAATGGGGTTTTAGCATGAAAAAGCGACTTTTATTCGTCTGCGGCGGCATGGCGCTGGGCGGCATTGAGCGCAGCCTGCTGGGGCTGCTCAACGCGCTGGATTATGACAAATACGAGGTGGATCTGCAGCTCTTTTCCGTCAGTGGGGAGCTGCTGCCTTTGCTTGATAAGCGGTGCCGGATCCTGCCCGAAATTCCCGCCTGCGCGGCAATGACGCAGCCGCTGGCCGCTGTTCTGAAAACGCAGCCGACCATTGCGTTCAAACGGGCCGCCGCCAAAATCAAAACCGAAAAAGAATACGGCACCGACGAGGGCGCCACGTTTGCGCTGCTGTCGGAATACTGGCACAGCTGCGTCAAATCCATGCCGAAACTCACCATGGTTTACGACACGGTCATCAGCTTCATGTGGCCGCATGATTTTGCGGCTTACAACACGACCGCGCGCCGGAAGATCGCGTGGATCCACACCGATTACACCGTGGCGAACATGAACTTTGACCGCGACGAAAAAACGTGGAACCGCTTCGACAAAATCGTCGGCGTGTCGGAAGACGTGTGCAAAACGTTTTCCTACGTCTACCCGAATCTGGCCGGAAAGCTGACCGTGATCGAAAACCTTTTGCCCGAAGCGCTGGTGCGCGCGCAGGCGGAGGAATGCGACCCGCCGGAGTTCGACAAAAGCAAAAAAATCGTGCTTTCCGTCGGCCGCGTCTGCCACCAGAAGGCGTTTGAGCTGGCGGCGCAGAGCGCGCGGATCATGCGCGACAACGGCGTGGATTTTAAATGGTATATCATCGGCTACGGGCCGGATGAGGCGCTGCTGAAAAAAGAGATCGAGCGGCTTGACGTTGGCGAAAGCTTTGTGTTTCTGGGCAAGCGCGCCAACCCCTACCCTTACATGAAGCACTGCGACGTTTACGCGCAGCCCTCCCGCTATGAGGGCAAGGCGGTCACCGTGCGCGAGGCGCAGATGCTGGCGCGGCCCGTGCTCATCACCGCCTATGAGACCGCGCCCAGCCAGGTGGAAAACGGCGTGGACGGCGTGATCTGCCCGCAGGGCGCGGAAAACGT
>CADBPL010000007.1 GCA_902796535.1 Oscillospiraceae bacterium | reverse complement strand
CCGATAGCAAATCAGCGTTCCGGTCAAAACGTAGACGCATTCTTGCGTGCCGCGAGGTCAGATGATGTTTTGTTTCCCCTCTCAGTCACTCCGTGACAGCTCTCCCGGTGGGAGAGCCAAGAGCACTATTTTTACTCACGATTTAAAGGAACCACTTCTTGCCTCGCCCTTTGGGAGAGGTGGCGCCGCCAAAAGCGGTGACGGAGAGGGCAACGACGCGTGGAACGCAGGAATTACCAACCGCAATAAAACGGAAAGCAACTGCGCAGCATTGCAATTGATAAAAAAGCCCGCACAGCGGTTGAAACCCAAATCGCTGTGCGGGTCAAATCTTTCTGATTCAATTACCAGTTGATGGTGTAATCTTCTTCGATGCCGAAGTACATCGACACGTCGAGGCCGACGGTGGTGGACAGCGCCAGACCCCACTGAATGTAATAATTGGCGGAAATGAGGCGGCCGGTCTTTTCATCGATCTGCGCCTTGATCACGGCGTTTTTATAGGTGAGCGCAATGGACGGCTCCTTGATGAACGCCATGCCCGCGGAACCCGCGCCGTCAACGATCTGCTGCTTGGTGACGAGCGAAAACGCCTTGCCGGTGTGCGTGCCCTTGTTGGGAGTCATATCATCCTTGACCTTAATGGTAACGGTGCTCACGTCGCCGTTTTGCGTAATGGTCGCGCTCTTGACGTCGTCAGCCGTGAGCTTGGACGCCCAGCTCTGGCCGCTGACCGGGAAGTTCTTGACCTTATCGGCATTGGAACTATAGACTGCGCCGTTCTTTTTCTTGTCGCGGCCCATGTTGGATTCGACGAGCTTGTTGGCAACGGGCTTGAGAACAGCGTTGTTGACCTCAAGCGGCGTGACCTGCGTGTTTTCACAATAGTTCTGCTTGATGGATTTGCTGGAAGCCTTGGCGTCGTTAGCGGCTTTATTGTACTTTTCAACGATCTGCGCCGTGCTCAGCTTCGTGACGTCAAGCGTGGTTTCCTCAGCGGCAGTCGTTTCATCGGCCGCTGTGGTTTCTGCACCGGTCGTTTCGGCAGCCGTGGTCTCATCGGCATCCTCCGCCGTCCCAGATTCTTCCGCTTCGGTCTCTTCCGCTTCGGATTCTTCTGCGGTCGTTTCATCGTCCGCCTGAGTGAGCGTTTCGGCCGCATCGGTCATAACTTCTTCGGTCGTGCTCTCAACCGCCGTCGTCTCGGCAGGCTCAGCGGTTTGCTTGCCGCAGCCGCTCAGGCTGGCGGCGAGTATCATCGTCAGGCACAAAAGCAGGGCAAGTGTTGATTTCAGGTTAAATCTCATAATGCATTCCTCCTATTTTATCTTTGTGCATTATACAACATTCTTTGGCAAATTACAATAGCTTACGATAACATTCTGGCATAAAGCCGGTTCCAGCGCAGAAATTTGGCTTTGTCGATGGAAAGCAGCTGCTCTTTGGTGATGCGGTAATTCCAGTTGTCCTCCGTCGTGCCGGGTTTATTGAAGCGTGTGTCGGAACCGTACAGCAGCAGATCCTGGATCGGCAGAATCACAAGTCCGGCTGAGGAAGCAAACATACCGCGCAGGATCGAATCGTAGCAGGCGTCCCAGTTCGCGCCGGTGTAGCCGAAATAGTCCAGCAGCTCTTTGCGCGTGCGGTCATCCAGCTCCCAGACGTAGCCCAGAAGCGTGTTATTGTCGTGCGTGCCGGTGTAGGCGACGCAGTTGTTGACGTAGTTATGCGGGCGGTGCGGCGAATCATGATCGCCCAAAAAGGCAAATTGCAGCACGCGCATGCCGGGCAGACCGCTTTCACGCAGCAGCTCATAAACCGCCGGGGTGATGTCGCCCAGATCCTCCGCAATCACCAGCTTATCACGGCACATTTCCTGAATGACCTTCACAAACTTCATGCCCGGGCCCTTGACCCATGTGCCGTTTTTTGCGGTCGTTTCCGTTGCGGGAATGGAATAATACGATTCGATGCCGCGAAAATGATCGATGCGGATGCCGTCAAACAGCATGTTTTCAAAGGCGAGCCGGTCGCGCCACCACGAAAAATCATTCTCCTCCATATGCGCCCAGTCATACAGCGGGTTGCCCCAAAGCTGGCCGTCCTCACTGAAATAATCAGGCGGAACGCCTGCCACGGATGAGGGCGCATAGTCGTCACCCACCAAAAAGTCGTTCCTGTTTTCTTCCACGTCGGCAGAGTCGAGCGACACATAAATCGGAATATCGCCGATGATCTTAATTCCCTTTTTGTTGGCGTACTCTTTAATGCGGCGCCACTGCATAAAAAACTCGTACTGCACAAAACGCCACAGGCTCTCTTCCTGCGCGTCTGGCACGTCGACCGTCCGCTCATTGAGCGCCGCGCCGCCATTGGCTTTTTTCAGCCCCATAAAGCGGCAGAACGAGGCAATGTGCGGGTTGGCGTCAAAAAACGCGTCAAGCGCTTTCCCGTCGGTAAAGCGATCCTTCGCCTTTTGGAGCAGCTTCATTCTCGACGCCTGAAGCGAATCGAACTCACAGTAATACGGCGTTTTCTGCCGCGCGGAATCCAGCTCCTCACGGGTCAGCAGCCCTTCCCGGTAAAGCGTCGGCAGATCCACAAAAAACGGATTGCCGCTGAATGCACCGTAGGATTTATAAGGCGAATTGCATTCTTCCGTCACGCAAAACGGCAGCACCTGCCAATAGGTAAAGCCGCAGTCGACCAGAAAATCGACAAATTCCAACGCCGCCTCGCCGAAGCTGCCGGACGAATAATCACCGTAAAGCGAGGAAATATGAAGCAGAACACCGGAAGCTCTGCGCAAATGAACCACACCCTTATCATTTTTATGAATCGATTATATCACACAGACCGTGAATTGCAAGTACCAACCGTGTTTACTGAATAATTTGTAAAATATCGGGCAAGCTGTTCCTTTCACGGGAAAACTGTGGTATAATTGCGAAAAAATGAGAAGGACAGATCCGTATGAAGTATTTGATCGTCAACGCCGATGATTTCGGCATGTGCAACGCCGCAAACGAGGCCGTTTTTGATTTGTTCCGCAGCGGCCGCCTTTATTCTTCCACCATCATGATGCCCTGCCCCGCCGCGGAGGACGCCGTGCGTTTTGCCGTTGAAAACCCGCAGTACGCCATCGGCATCCACCTCACGCTTACCAGCGAATGGGGCACCTACCGCTGGTCATCCATGACCCGCGGCAAGAGCCTGGAGGAACCGGACACCGGATATATGTGGAAAGAAAGCGACATTGTTGAGAAAAACGTCAAATATGATGAAGTGGAAAAAGAGCTGAAAGCCCAGATCAACAAGGCGCTCAAGATGGGCATGAGGCCCTCGCACGCCGATAACCACATGGGCTCGCTTTACGGCCATTACACCGGCCGGTTCGGGATGCTCAGGCTCGCCCTGAAGGTCTGCGGCCGCTACCGTCTGCCCTACCGCATGTTCCTCAAAACCGACCGCCGCTTATGCCCCAAGGGCATCCCCTATCCCGTGTTCAGCCTGCTGCCCATTCTCTCCCGTTACTGGAGCAAAAAGCACAACGTCATCCTGCCGGATTATATGATCTTCCCGGATTGGGACGTGCCCGGTATGCGTGACAGCTATGAAGCCTATCGGGAACAGATTCTCAAGATCTGGACCGATATACCGGACGGCGTCACTGAAACCTTTGTGCATCCATCCGTGGAATGTGACGAGCTCAAATCCATCACCGCCCGGTGGCAGGACAGAGTGTGGGAATACAACCTGATGAAAGACCCCGAAACCGAAAAATATCTGCTTTCCAAGGGCGTGAAGCTGATCAGCTACCGCGACCTTGTGGAAATGAGAAAGAAAAAATAGTTGTTGACCGAAAGGAGTTTGCTGCGCCATGTCCGAACGCAAACGCTTCGTTTTCAAGGTGGGAACCTCTACCCTCACCTATTCCACCGGCAAAGTGAACCTGCGCCGGATGCAAAGCCTGGTTCGCACCCTGGCCGACCTGCATAACAGCGGGTGCGAGATCGCCCTGGTCACCTCCGGCGCCATCAGCGTGGGGGCGGGCAAGCTGGGGCTGAAGGAACGGCCGAACACCACCCAGGGCCGTCAGGCGGTCGCCTGCGTGGGGCAATGTGAGCTGATGTTCATGTATGACAAATTTTTCGGCGAATTCGGCTGCACGGTCGGTCAGCTGCTCATCACCAAAAGCGACGTCGAAAATGAGGAACGCCGCACCAATCTGGTCAACGCGTTTGAGAATCTGTTCCTCTACGGCGCGATCCCGATCATCAACGAAAACGACTCTGTCGCGGTGGATGAGATCGTCTACGGCGACAACGACAACCTTTCCGCTCAGGTCGCCAAGCTCATTGCTGCCGATAAGCTGATCATCCTGACCGACACCGACGGGCTGTTTGACAAGAACCCGACGGAACACGCGGACGCAAAGCTGCTGCCCGTTGTGGAAGAAATTACGGACGAAGTGCTGGCTCTGGCCGGCGGCAGCGGCTCGAACCGCGGCACCGGCGGCATGGTCACCAAGCTTGCCGCCGCCAAAGAAGCGACAGCGCAGGGAATCGACACCTATGTGCTCAACGGCGAGACCCCCGACGATATTTACCGGCTGGTGGACGGTCACCAGATCGGCACTCATTTTTGTGCAAAGGAGTAACCGCATGGTAAGCTATATCACTACCCTCGGCCAAAACGCGAAGCAGGTTCGCGATACCCTGGCGGCCGCTTCCTCCGCCGACAAAAACAAGGCGCTCCTCGCCATTGCCGACGCGCTGGAAGCCAATATCGAAGCGATTCAGGCCGCCAACGACCTTGATCTGACAAACGGCAAAAGCAACGGCATGAGCCAGTCTCTTCTGGATCGGCTGGCGCTGAGTGAAGAACGCATTCGCGGCATCGCGGGCGGTGTGCGTGAAGTGGTCGCGCTGCCTGACCCGGTCGGTGTGGTCGAAAAAGGCTCTGTGCGCCCGAACGGGCTTATGATCGAAAGCGTGCGCGTGCCGCTGGGCACGATCGGCATGATTTATGAGGCGCGCCCCAACGTCACGGTCGACGCGGCGGTGCTCTGCCTTAAATCGGGCAACGCCGTGATCCTGCGCGGCGGCAAAGAGGCCATCCATTCCAACAAAGCCCTTGCCGACGTAATGCGTCGGGCGATCGGTTCCGTCGGCATGCCGGAGGACTGCATCCAGCTCGTTGAGGACACCTCGCACGAAACAGCCGGCGAAATGATGCGGCTGAACGATTATATCGACGTGCTCATTCCGCGCGGCGGCGCCGGGCTGATCAACCGTGTGGTATCCGACGCAACGGTGCCGGTCATCCAGACGGGCGTTGGCAACTGCCACGTTTATGTTGACAAAACCGCCGACGAAGCCATGGCGGTGAAAATCGTTTATAACGCCAAGACTTCGCGTCCTTCCGTGTGCAACGCGGCCGAAAGCCTTGTGGTTCACCGTGCCGTCGCCGCAAGCGTGCTGCCCAAAATCAAAGCGGCGCTGGATGAAAAGAACGTCATTCTTTACGGTGATGAAACGGCATGCAGCATTTTGAATATTGAACCGGCAGCCGAAGACGATTGGGGTCGTGAATATCTCGATTACAAGATGTCGGTCAAGGTCGTGGACAGCCTTGAAGAAGCCATTGCGCACATCAACCGCTATTCCACCGGCCACAGCGAAGCCATTGTGACCAATGATTATCAAAGCGCGCAGCAGTTCACCGCCCGTGTCAACTCCTCGGCGGTTTACGTCAACGCCAGCACGCGCTTCACCGACGGCGGTGAATTCGGCTTCGGCGCGGAGATCGGCATTTCCACCCAGAAGCTGCACGCAAGAGGCCCCATCGGCCTGCCGGAGCTGACAACAAACAAGTTTATCATCCGCGGCAGCGGGCAGATCCGCTGACGCCGAAATATTGAAAAAAGTTCGTCAAAACACTTGACAACATGGGGTTTTTTTG
>CADBPL010000006.1 GCA_902796535.1 Oscillospiraceae bacterium | reverse complement strand
CGTGGCCGCCGCAGGCCATATAATAGTTGGCCACGGCGTCGACCAGCCGCAGAAAGATATAAAACCCGGCGATTTTTCCCACGAACACAACGGTCAGCAGCGCGGGGTCGTTGATGGCCGTGTCGGTGATCTTGCGCACCAGCAGCGGCAGCGCCAGCTCGCACAGTGTGGTGAGCGACGCGCAGAACAGATCCAGTGCCATCGCGCCCTTGTGCCTGAGCAGGTAGGGCTTGAATACCTGCAGCAGGCGAACGTTGCGTTTGCGCTTTTCCGCTCTCTCCTTCAATCCTTCCATGGTTTCCTCTCTTTGCTCATCGCTTCGGGGGAAGCGAAAGTAAACAATGATTTTATATTATAATACAAACGAGCGCAAAATGCAAATTTTTCTTGCTAATTCTGATTGAATCATGTAAAATAAATCTGATATAATGGGAAAGGAAGAATGAAATGTCTGTTTTGATCTCTCCTTCGCTGCTCGCCGCCGATTTTTCCCGCATGGGCGAGGAGGCCGCCCGCATGGAACAGTGCGGCGCGGACTGGCTTCATATCGATGTGATGGACGGTCACTTTGTGCCCAACATCACCCTTGGCGCCCCCGTGGTCAAGTGCCTGCGTGAGCGCACGGGGTTGTTTTTTGATGTGCATTTGATGATCTCGCATCCGCTGCAATACGCCGGGGATTTCGTCAAAGCCGGCGCGCAGATGATCACCTTCCACGTCGAATGTGAGGATGACACGGCTGAAACCATTCGGGCGATCAAAGCCCTCGGCTGCCGGGTCGGGCTTTCGATCAAACCGAACACGCCCGTGGAGGCGATCCTGCCGTTTTTGCCGCAGCTTGACATGGTGCTGGTCATGACGGTTGAGCCCGGCTTCGGCGGGCAGTCCTTCATGCCCGAAACGATGCCGAAGGTGAAAGCGCTGCGCGAGGCGGCGCCCGGGCTGCTCATTCAGGTTGACGGCGGCGTCAGCGCCAAAACCATTGCCATGGCGGCCGAAAACGGCGCAAATGTGTTTGTGGCCGGCAGCGCTGTGTTCGGCGCAGAAGACCCGCAGGCGGCCATCCGGCAGCTCCGAAGCATTGCGGAGCCTTTCGCCGGTTAAGACGGGCGGCTGAATGAGGAGATGAATATACGGTTGTGTATTCATTCTCCTTTTTTTATGCCAAATACAGCGAATAGGGGCAAAGCCTTTACATTTTCACGAAAATATAATGCAAAATCGGAATTAAAAATTCACTTTTTCACATTTTCCACGCAGTTTTTCACACTGTAAACCGAAAAGCTTTACCTTGCTGTTCAACATATTGCGCGGCCTTTGTTGAATAATCAATGCCGTGCGCAAAAACAAAAACCTGTATATTTTTGCCGCGCTGCATAAAAAACGACTTGGAGGGCAGCCGTGTGAAAAACGGGTGTTTTTGGCCGAAAATTAAAACGGATTTTGTGCGGTTTTGCCAATGTGTTTGCCTGTCAAGACAAAAATGATTAAAATTTTGGCGCTCTCAGCTGTAAAGCAAATTGCTTGACAGCATTGAGAGCGCCGAATCTATATGTCGTAGCTGATCTCGGATTCTCTTTCTATTTCTTGTTATGTAAAGCAATGCGCTTTACATCAATATCAAAAATATGCTTCGTCGATGGGCATGGTGGCATAGGCGTTCAGGGAGAGGTCGGCTTGTTTTCCGTTCAAAAATTCATAATATCCCTGCGCGCCGACCATGGCGGCATTGTCGCCGCAATAGGCCAACGCGGGGGTATACAGGGTCAGCTTCTTTTTTTCACAAAGCGCCGCCATTTCGCGGCGCAGCACGCTGTTGGCCGAAACGCCGCCCGCCAGAACAAGGCGCGTTTCACCCACGGCTTCGGCCGCGCGCAGCGTGTTGTCGGTCAGGCAGCGCACCACGGCATGGATATAGGACGCGCCAAAATCCGCCACCGCTATCGTTTCGTTTTTCTGCGCGGCGTTGTGGATGAGGTTGACCGCCGCCGTTTTCAGGCCGGAAAAGCTGAAATCAAACGCCCGGCCGTCCACCCGCGGGCGCGGGAACTGATAGGCCTTCGGGTCGCCGTTTTGTGACACGCGGTCAAGGTTCAGCCCGCCGGGGTAGGGCAGCCCCAGCGCGCGGGCGGCTTTGTCCATGCATTCACCGGCGGCGTCGTCCATGGTCTGGCCGATCACGTCAAACGTCGTGTAGTCTCTGACGTGCACGATGTGGCTGTGCCCGCCGCTGACGACCAGCGCCAGAAAGGGCGGCTCCAGCGTGGGGGTGGTGATATAGTTGGCGGCAATGTGTGAGCGCAGATGGTGCACGGGGATGAGCGGCTTGTTTGCGCTCAGCGCCAGCCCTTTGGCAAAGCTGACCCCGATGAGCAACGCTCCGATCAGGCCGGGCGCGTAGGTTACGGCAATGGCGTCTATGTCATGCGTTGTGCAGCCGGCCTGCTTGAGCGCTTCGCTGACCGTGCCGTGAATGGCTTCGGTGTGCATGCGCGAGGCGATCTCCGGCACCACGCCGCCGTAAACAATGTGCGCGTCCACCTGGGAAGCGACGACGCTGCTCAACACCGTGCGTCCGTTTTCCACCACGGCAGCGGCGGTATCGTCGCAGGAGGATTCAATGGCTAATAGTTTCATCTTGCTTATCCCTCAACAGTTTTCTCATTAAAACGGCGTTTTCCGCGGGTTTAGCATAAAAGCCCTTTCGTTCGCCGATCTTTTCAAAGCCGTGCCTGCCGTACAGCTCCTGCGCGGCGCGGTTGCTTTCTCTCACTTCCAGCGTGATCCATTCATCCTGCCTCTCCCGCGCTGCTTTCACGGCCGCGCCCAGCAGCCTGTTCGCCACGCCGAGGCGGCGGTAGGCGGGGGCTACGGCGATGTTGGTGACGTCGCTTTCACCGCTGATTTCCAGAATACCGAGGTAGCCGATGACCCGACCGTCAAACACCGCGGCCAGAAAATGCGCCGCTTCATTGGTCAGCTCCTCCGCCAGACTCTGCTTTGACCACGGGGTCGAAAAGCATTCCCGCTCCAGCGCGGCGATCGCCTCCACGTGCTCCGCCGCCATGGGCACAACGGCCGTGTTGGCGAGAATGACCCTGCGCAGCAAGGCGGGCAGCGCCTGCTCGATTTGGTCGGCACAGGCGCGGTAATCCTCCGGTGAGCCGCCGTAGGGGTCCGGAATACCGTCCCCCAGCAGCATCAGCCGTTCGGGCGGCAGATAGGGCTGCAGCACCCGGCAGTGCGCCTCGGTCAGGCCAACAAAAACGCCCTCCTGCAGCAAATAGGCGCTGCAGGCGCGGGAGCGGTGATCGCGCAGATCAAGCCCGCGTTCCCGCATCACTTCAACGGCATAGTCGGAAGCGTGATCGCCGCTGCAGCCGGCAAGCCCCGCGCTGTCAACTTCAATGGCGTCGATCCCCCGCTCCTGTAAAAGCTTGCGGAACAGCACCTTGGCCATGGGGCTGCGGCAGGTGTTGCCTGTACAAATAAAAATCACTTTCATCGTTTTATCCTTTGGCGTCATACCAGGTTTTGCCCGCGTGAACGTCGGCGAGCATTCTGACCTTCAGGCTGACGGCGTTTTCCATTTCTTCTTTCAGCAGCGCGCTCACCCGGTCGGCCTCGGCTTCGGGCGCTTCGATGATCAGCTCATCGTGTACCTGCATAATAAGCTTCGCGCGCAGCTTTTCTTCCTTCAGGCGGCGGAACACCCTGACCATGGCGATCTTGATAATGTCGGCCGCCGTGCCCTGAATGGGCATATTCATCGCCACCCGTTCGCCGAAGGCGCGCAGCAGGGCGTTGCCCGCCGTCAGCTCCGGCAGATAGCGGCGGCGGTGGAACAGCGTTTCGGCGTAGCCGCTGGCTTTGGCTTTTTCCACGCTCAGCCTCATGTATTCGTCGACCCCATGGTAATGGGCCAGATAGCCTTTGATGTATTGATCGGCCTGAGCGCGTGTGACGCCGATGTTTTTGGCCAGCGAAAACGCGCCGATGCCGTAAACGATGCCGAAATTGACTGCCTTGGCGCGGCTGCGCATGAGCGGCGTGACCATTTCCAGCGGCATATTGAACACCTGCGAGGCGGTGATGGCGTGAATGTCGTCGCCGTGATTAAATGCGTCGAGCATCGCGCTGTCGTTCGCGGCGTCGGCGAGCACACGCAGCTCGATCTGCGAATAGTCGGCGTCCACAAGCACGCAGCCGGGCTTGGCGACAAAGAATTTGCGCATTTCGCGCCCGAGGTCACTGCGCACGGGAATGTTTTGCAGATTCGGCTCGGTGGAGCTGATGCGGCCGGTGCGCGTTTCGGTCTGGTTCAGCGTGGAGTGGATGCGCCCATCTGCGCCGATGGCCTTGATCAGCCCGACGCAGTAGGTGGAGTTGAGCTTGGTGCGCTGGCGGTAGAGCAGGATCTTTTCCACCACGGGGAAATCGTCCGCCAGCTTTTCCAGCAGCTCCGCCGTGGTCGACCAGCCGCTTTTGGTGCGCTTGCCGCCG
>CADBPL010000005.1 GCA_902796535.1 Oscillospiraceae bacterium | reverse complement strand
GACCCGGACGAGAATCGAACTCGTGTTACCGCCGTGAAAGGGCGGTGTCTTAACCGCTTGACCACCGGGCCGCAAAATCGGGCTGAATAGGCTCAACCCGAAACTGGTAGCGGCAGTGGGATTCGAACCTACGACACTCCGGGTATGAACCGAATGCTCTAGCCAACTGAGCTATGCCGCCACGAAATGCTCGTTAATTATATGACAGACAAGTCCTTTTGTCAAGTGGTTTTTTCGGCTTTTTTTAAAAAATATGATAAAAAACTATTCTGTGACCTCCGGCAGCACGACCATGGTCGGCTCATGACCCAATGCGGGAATAACCTTGCCCAGCAGATCGGCCGTTTTGATTTTTAAGCTGGCGGTGTTGCGGCAGGGGTGACAGCCGAAGGTGTCGCTCGCCAGCAGGTCTTCATCAATGAGCAGCCGCACGCGGCCTTCCGTGTCGTTCATCAGCCCCATCACGCTCACCGAACCGGGCTGAATGTGCAGCAGCTCGACCATGTGCTCCTCCTGCGCAAAGGAAAGGCGCGCCACGCCCAGCTGCGCGGATAAATCTTTCGTTTTGAACTTTTTGCCGCCGGGAATGAGCAGCAGATAAAACGCGGTCTGCTGGCGGTTGCACAAAAACAGATTTTTGCACATCACCGTGCCCAGCGCCCGGTCGATCGCCTCGCACGCCTCCATGGTGTAAGCGGCCTCATGGTCGAGGCGGTCGTAGGCCACGCCGATCCTGTCTAAAAAATCGTAGGTTTTGATCTCTTCTTCCGCGCGCCCGCTCAGGTCGGCGGGTCTGCCGTGCTGCACCGTGCTCATGCGTTAATTCCTCTCTTTCCGCAAAAAAGCGGCAAGCCTGTTTTCTTGCCGCCGGGTCGATTATTCTTTTTGATCCGCATCGTGGATCTTCCGGTAGGCTTCGATCGCCGTTTCGATGATCTCCACCGCTTCGCTTTCGCCCTGCACCTCGTCCACCGCGGTCTCTTTCTTTTCAAGCTGCTTGTAAACGGTGAAAAAGTGGGATATTTCATCCTGCACATGGCGCGGCAGATTGAAAATGCTGCGGTAGCCGTTGTAGGTCGGATCGGAAAACGGGATGGCGATGATCTTTTCATCGGAACGCCCGTTATCGAGCATTTTGATCACGCCAACGGGGTAGCAGCGCACGAGCGTGAGCGGATCGAGCGGCTCGGAGCAGAGCACCACCACGTCCAGCGGGTCAAGATCGTCGCCAAAGGTCAGCGGAATAAAGCCGTAGTTCGCCGGATAATGGGTGGAGGTGTAGAGCACGCGGTCGAGAATGATCAGGCCCGTCTCTTTATCCAGCTCATATTTGTTTTTGCTGCCTTTCGGAATTTCGACAACCGCAATAAAATCGTTGGGAGAAATGCGTTTGGGGTCAATATCGTGAAGAATATTCATAGTCGTTACCTTTCCGGGTTTATTCCGCTTCCGGCGCCGTCCAATCGAACTCATAGCAATCATTGCCTTCCACGCGGAAGGTAAGCTGCTGCGTGCCGATGGATTCAAGCGTGCCCACGCCGGTGACGTCAACGGTCACCTCAATGCTGCGGTTGAATTCCAGCTTGATGACCTGATCGGTCAGGCGGTCGATCTCCATATAAATGGTGCAGCCGGTGTATTTGGCCTGATACGTGCCGTCATAGGTGAGCGTGTCGGAAGCTTTTTTCATCTCCTGCTCGATCGCGCTGCGATCCGGCAGGGCAAAGATGCGGCCGAACAGACCTGCGCCGGCCTGCGGGTCGGTTTCTTCTTTCAGCTCGATGTAAACGCGGCGCACGTCGGGGTCGGTGTTGATGAACTGCGTTTCATATTCCTCGTCTTTTTTCAGCTTTTCCTCTTCTTCCGCCTGCTGAGCAAATTCATCGCGGTTGATCTCGATTTTAACGATATCGTCCGCCGTCAGCTCCAGCGGCTCGGCGCTGTCTCGAATCGGCATTTCTTCGCTGTGCGAATCGCCGTAAGGCACCTCAACAGCTGCGTCGCCGAAATCCATGCGCTGCGCAACGAGGGCGAGCATGGAAGCAAGCGCCTTATCCTCAGCGTCAAACCCCTTGGGGTTGTAAGAGCGGGAATAGTTCATCTTTGCTCTGCCTTCTTTGGCGGCAGCGTAAACCGAGTTGTAATAAGCGAGGATCTCCGCTTCTTCCCTGGGCAAAACGGTCGCGCTGGCGAGCGTGGTTTCTTCTTCCTCGGTCTGGCCGCCAAGCGAGCAGGAGGAAACGCACAGCAAAACGGCGGCGGTCAAAATAATGGCTGTGACTTTTACGGCGAGTGATTTCATGGGTCGATAACTCCTTTCAAGCTGTCGATTTATTATAACACAATATTTTCCAATTGAAAAGTACAAAAAAAGAATTGCAAGATATTCCCATTTTCTACAAATTATTGTAGAAAACTATTGACAAGTATGTCAATATATGGTATCCTTATGTCACATTATACTGAATCAGGGAGGATCATTCCATGAAATCAACCGGCATTACCCGTCAGATCGATTCCGCTGGCCGCATCGTGCTGCCCAAGGAGCTGCGCACGACGCTCGGGCTGAAGGAAAATGAGGACTATCTTGAAATTTTCACCGAAGGGGAATACATCATGCTGCGCAAATATGCGCCGAGCTGTGTGTTCTGCGGCAGGCTGGAAGAGCTTGTGGATTTCGGCGGCAAGCGCGTGTGCCGCGATTGCGCGCATAAGCTCTACGAGCGTTCCAACGAGCTGTGAAAGTTTCAGGCGATACCAATTTAATTCATCCCATACGGCCCCACGCTGTCGAACAGCGCAAGCACTGCCGCCTTCAAGGCGGCATTTTTTGTTGCCCGCAGGGCGGGGTCCTGCGTCAGCACCTGTCTGGCGGCCTGCTGCGCTTTTTTGAGCAGCCCCATATCCTGCGACAGATCGGCGATCTTCATTTCGGGCAGGCCGTGCTGCCTGCGGCCGAAAAAGTCGCCGGGGCCGCGCAGCTTCAGGTCTTCATCGGCAATGCGGAACCCGTCGGCCGTGCTGCACATGATCTTCAGCCGCCGCCTGGCCGTGTCGCCCTTTGCGTCGGAAATCAGAATACAGGTGGAGCGGTATTGCCCGCGCCCCACGCGGCCGCGCAGCTGGTGCAGCTGCGAAAGCCCGAACCGCTCGGCGTTTTCAATCACCATGATCACGGCGTTTGGCACGTCAATGCCCACCTCGACCACCGTGGTGGACACCAAAAGCTGGATATCTCCGGCGGCAAAAGCGGCCATCACCTTTTCTTTTTCCTTCGGCTTCATCTTGCCGTGAAGCAGACCGACCGTATAGCCGCAAAACTCGCTGCCGGCCAGCTCCTCGGCATAGGCGGTCGCCGCCGCCAGCTCCGGCAATTCGCCATCCTCCACCAGCGGGCAGACGATGTAGCCCTGACGCCCCTCGTCCAAATGCTTTTTCACATATTGATAGGCTCTTTGGCGTTTATCCGACCCGATGGCGTAGGTTTCGATCCGCTGTCGGCCGGCCGGCAATTCATCCAGCAGCGACACGTCAAGGTCGCCGTAAATCATCAGCGCCAACGTGCGCGGAATGGGCGTGGCCGACATGACGAGCGTGTGCGGATTCTGCCCCTTGGCGCTCAATTCACTGCGCTGCCCCACGCCGAAGCGGTGCTGCTCATCGGTGATGACCAGCGCGAGGCT
Source organism: Oscillospiraceae bacterium (assembly GCA_902796535.1). Lineage (GTDB taxonomy): Bacteria > Bacillota > Clostridia > Oscillospirales > Acutalibacteraceae > UBA8612. The sequence continues at coordinate 13,066 of CADBPL010000005.1, read as the reverse complement.
TTGAAAGGCAACATCCTTTTGAATCAGTGCGTGCGTGCCGATGACAATGGCGATCTGTCCGTCGGCAATTTCCTGTTTGAGCTTTTTCTTTTCGGCAGCGGGCGTTGAACCGACCAGCAGCGCGACCCGAAGCCCCGTGTTTTCCAGCAGCGCGGAAAAGGTTTTGTAGTGCTGGATCGCCAGTATTTCAGTCGGCGCCATGACCGCCGTCTGGAAGCCGTTCTGCGCGCAGCTGAACGCGACCGCCGCCGCCACGGCTGTTTTGCCCGAGCCGACGTCGCCCTGCAGCAGGCGGCTCATGGGCACCTGCCCCATCATATCCTTCACGCATTCCGCCACAGCGCGCTGCTGCGCCCGGGTCGGGGTGAAGGGCAGCATCGCATAAAACGCCTGTGTCGCATCGATTTGCAGGCGATAACCGGTCAGCCGCCGGTTGCGGGAACGCAGAAGCATCATGCCCGTTTGCAGCACGAACAGTTCTTCAAAGCAAAGCCGCCTGCGCGCGCGCAGCATCATACGCTGCGTTTGAGGGAAGTGGATGCCCCGCAGCGCATCGGCATAATCGCACAGATCGTATTGCCTGCGGATGGATTCATCGAGCGGGTCGGGCGGCAGCTCGGTCAGCTCCTCGAGCGCTCTCTTCACGCAGTTTTCGATCATGCGCGAGGTCAGCGACTGTGTTTGCGGGTAAATCGGGCGAATGCGTTCGCCCGTGGTCGCCCGTTCGATCTGAGGCGACGTCATCTCGCACAAATACGCGTTGGCGTTCATGCGCCCGAAAAACAGATAGGTTTCGCCCTCTTGCAGCTTTTCCGCCGCGTAGCGGTTGTTGAAAATGGTGATCCGCATCATGCTTTCGCCGTCGGTCACGTCGCATTTATAAATCGTCATGCCCTTGCGGATCATCGCCTTGCTGACCCGGCCGGCAACCATGGCTTTGATGCAGCACGGCTCGCCCGGCGCCGCCTGACTGATCCTGACCGTTTGGCTCCAATCCTCATATGCGCGCGGATAAAGGCGCAGCAGATCGCCGACGGTCTCGACCCCGAGCCGCCGGAACAAACGGGCGCGCGCCTCGCCCACGCCCTTCAAGTATTGAATATTACTGTCAAAATCGACCATGGTTTTTTCCTGTTTTTGTCAAAACGACCGTGCCGCAAAAGGCAGCGGCACGGCGCAGGGATCAGTTTTTGGACCAGGCTTGAATGCTGTAAAAACCGTCGGAAGGGGTGGCCGAGACCGTGCCGCCGATGGAGCGGGAGAACATAGCCACTTCGGTGCGGAAGCACAGCGGCACGAACGGCGTTTTTTTGTCAAACGCGGCGCAAAAATCGCTCACGGATAATTCGCCCGCGCGCAGTTTGTTGTATTCCGTTCGGCACAGCGCGCCCGATTCCGTTCGCATGGCGGCGTTCGCCGTACCCGACGGGTTGAAAAAGGAGGAAAGATTCATGTTGGCGGTCAGTTTGATCTCGCCCAGATACATTTCAAAATTGCCCTTTTTGATCGCGTTTTCATAGTCTTTATAGCCCAGCTCGATGATGCGCACGTGGAAATTGATCTTTTCGAGCTGTGCCTTGATCGCCCTGGCGCAGGCGAGCTTGAAGGCGTTGCTTTTGCACACGGTCAGGTTCACCGACAGGCTTTTACTGCTGCTGCAGCGGTAGCCGTAAGAGTTGATCTTGGTGTAGCCGGCGGCCTTGAGCATATTGAGCGCCTTGGCCTGATCGCCGGAAAGCGATACGGAGGATTTGATTTTTTCCATCGGCTTCCATTTGGCCGGGAACGGCAGCGCGCTCGGAACTGCGTGACCCTGGAACCCGGCGGAAACCAGCTCCTCGCGGTTGAGCAAAATCGAGATCGCCTTGCGGACCGTCGCTTCGGTGAGAATGTTTTTGTCACCGTTAAAAGCCAAATAGACCAGATTGGTCGTGTCGACCACCGAAACGCCTGAATTCACGCGGTGGTATTCGCCGCCGGAGAGATCGTCGAGCCAGAAATCGTAGTTGCCGATCTCCAGACCGTAAGGCATTCCGTCGGTCTCGGTCACTTCATACAGATGAACCTCTGTGATGGAGGCCGTGTCAAGCAGGCTGTCCTCGCTGGCCTTGAGCACGGTGTTGGGCAGCTTGCCCTCCGGATAATACCGCCCGCTGCCAACAGGCAGATCATTCTCTTTTCCGGCGGTGTTTTGCTTCACGATCGGAAAAGTCAGGCAGGCCAGCACATAGGGGTCGACCGTTGAAAGGGCAAACGTCACTTCGCCCCCGGCGGCGGTGGCCGACGTGATATTTGACAGGCGGGCGCTGTAATGCGCGCTGTTTTTGGCTCTGTGGAAGGAATAGACCACATCGTCCGCCGTGACGGTGCTGCCGTCGGAAAAGCGGGCGGCGGCGTTGAGCGTGACGGTGACCGTTTTGCCGTTGACCGCGCCGAATTCGGCCACCAAAGGCTGCGGCTCAAAGGTCTCATCCAAGCGGTAAAGGCCGTCAAACAGCAGCGGTACGAGCTGCTGATTGACCGTGCTTTTGGCAGTGTAGGGGTTCAGCCCGTCGTTATGCGCCAGAGGCAGCGTGATCGAGCTGAGCCGAACCGTTTCGATCTTCGGCTTGAGCGTTTTCGGCTCGGGCTTGGCTGTTTCCTGCCCGCAGGCGCCGAGCGCAGCCAGCAGAGCCGCCGCCAGAACAGCGGCAACGATGCGTTTCAGGGTTTGTTTCATGAATTCATCCTCGGATATTGATTCGTTCGACCGCTTCCGTTTTGCCGGTAGCGCGGTCAACCGTGAACAGGCAGCCGTTGAGCATACACTCGCCGTCGGCCACGTCAAAGCGTTCCGGCATACCGGTTTTCAGCTTGCTGATGATGATGGGCGGTTTGACGCCCAGAACGGACTGCACCGGCCCTGTCATGCCAAGGTCGGTGATGTAGCCCGTGCCGCCGGGCAGGATCTGTTCATCCGCCGTCTGCACGTGGGTGTGCGTGCCGAACACGGCGCTGACGCGTCCATCCAGATAAAAGCCGAGCGCACGTTTTTCGCCCGTTGCCTCGGCGTGAAAATCGCACAGCACAATGCGGCAGTCGGTCAGTTCTTTGAGCACATCGTCCGCGGCGGTGAAGGGATTTGCGCCCTCCATGAACGCGTTGCCGAGCAGGTTGAACACCCCGACGCGCACGCTCCCGAAATCGGCGATGGCAAAACCCCTGCCGGGGTTGCCGGCATAAACGTTGGCCGGGCGCACCACGCTCAGGGAATGGTCGAGATAGTCGTAGACCTCGCGGCGGCGGAACACGTGGTTGCCGGTCGTGATAAGATCCGCCCCGGCGTTGAACAGCTCCTGCGCGCTCGCGGGCGTGATGCCGTTGCCCGCGGCGGAATTCTCCCCGTTGACAATGCACAGATCGACCGCTTTCATTCGTTTCAGCGTCGGCAGCCGCCGGCGCAGGTATTCACACCCCTGTGCGCCGGTCACGTCGCCGACGGTCAAAATGTTGATCGTCATAGGCTTCTTTTACTCTTCCGTCGGTTGATAGAGGTTGATCAGCACGTCATCGTGCAGGGCGCAGCGCTCCAGCATCTGCCGGTCCTCCACGGTCACGGCGCCGTCAAAATCCGTGTCGCTCGCGGTGAACCAGACGCCCTGCGGCGCGGGCAGCACCTCGGCTGCGCACAGGCCGACCACATAGGCGTCGAACCCGTCGATCACCGCGTCGCCGTCCACATCGCCGAGCACGGCGACCTGATAGACGATATCGTCGCTGCCGGGTTTGGACAGCACAATGGACGAGCCCGTGGAATAAGTGCCCTTTTCATTCGTTTCTTCCGTAATGGTATAGCCCTGCGGCGCGGTCAGCGCCTGGGCAAGCTCCGCCGCGTTTTCGCCCGTGGTCACAATCATGTGCTCACCGCTGTCAATAACGATATCGCTGTTGACGGTTTCGGGCTTCGGATCCTCGGGCGGTTTCGGCTGCAGGTTGGCAACCGCGTTTCGGATCGCCGCCGCCATGGCGTCGACTGCCGCCTGCTGGCTTTGGAGCTTGTTGCGCCTGACGGCGTTGATCGCCGCCGTGACGGCTTCAAAGCTGACGTAATCCGACGGCTCCAAAGCGTTCGCTTCGGCAATGGCGGCGTCCACCGCGGTGTAATCCGCGTAGATCGGATCGAGATTATAAATGGCCGCGATCAGATCGGTCGCCCATCCGTCCACGACGTCCTGCTCGAACGAATAGCGGTTATAATCGATCTCGTCCAGAATGGACTGAACCGTTTCATAGTTGGTGTAATCGGCGGGCACAAGCGTGTTGGCGACGCCCACATAGCGGCTCAATTCGGAATAATCCGCGCGCGTGCTGACGCTGCGCAGCGCTTCCTCCACGCAAAGCTTCATGTCGATCAAACGCCCGTCGCCCGTGAACGGGTGATAATCCAGTTCGGCGTCGGGCGACTTCGGCGAACCGGTGAACTGCTCGGTGTTGTCCGCCACGATCCGGGAGGAATTGGACGGAGAGCAGATGATCTGCTTCACCTGCGCGCCGGTCAGGTTGGGGTTGATGGCAAAGCACGCGCCGGCCACCGCCGTGACGATCGGCGCCGCCTGAGAGGTGCCGCTCATGCCGGCATAGGTGCTGGTAACGCCGTCGGAGCTGACGCTCGTGCTCACAACGGTAACGCCGGGGGCATAGATATCCACGCGGCTGCCGCCGTTGCTGCGCCGCCACATCCGGAACTGCGCCCCGTTCTCTGTCGAAAGGTTCTCCGCCGCGCCGACCACGATCGTGCGGTCATATACCGCCGCGGATTGCGCCGCCGTCACGCCGTTATCGGAGCTGCCGTAGTTGTAGGCCTGCTTGCGGATGGAGCAGAACAGCCCGTTTTGATAGGCGTCAATGCTGCGGAACCAGGCGCTGTCCTGACTGCCGCTGTCGGAATAACCCAAACGGATGTCCTGCACGCCGTTGCCGGCAGACTGAACCACAACAAATTCCTTGCCGTCCTCGATCAGATCGCTCATCATGGCAACACAGTATTCCGCGTAATAGCCCAGATTCGCGTCGCTGTACGGATCCAGATACGGGTTCGTGCCGCTGCCTTTTTGGTAATTATTGTTCAGGCCGAGCGAAAGGTTGACCGCCTTGGCGCCGGCCAGGATCTCATCGGCCACGGCGCCCACCACGTAGGAAAGTGAGCCGGATTTTATAAAATTCGCGGCGTAAATGTTGGTGTCCCACAACAGGCCGGTGATGCCCTTGTTGTTGTTCGCCGCCGCGCCCATGATGCCGGCCACGTGAGTGCCGTGCTGACCCCCGCTGATGTTGACGTTGTCGCCTGCGTAGTCTTCATAATCGCTGTCGGCAAAACGGATCAGATCGTTATAATCCTGATGGGTCGTAAGAATGGGAGAATCCACGATGCCGAGGTCGACGTGGTTCATATAGCTGTTATACTCCCACGCGCCCGGCGCATTGATCGCCGTGACCGACCAGTTATAGCCCTGCGGATAATCATAATCCCACGTCGGATTTGACATCATCCATTTGTCGTTGGGGATCACGTTGGTCTGCAGGTCAACCGCGAATTCCGGCATGGCCAGCCGCACCTCGTCAAACTGCGCGAACCGGCTGCAATACGCCTCCAGCTCCTCATAGCTTTGCGCCTTCACGCGCGCCTGATAGAGGTCGGACGCGTATTTTTCGCCGACGCGCACCCCGCCGAGGGAATGAATGACCTCGTCGGCGCGTTCGGGCGCGGTGCCGTTTTTGAAAAACACATTGACTAAACCGTTGACGTATTCGATCTCGCCCTCCTGACGCAGCTCCTCCGGCTGGCAGGTGTAGACCTTGCCGTTGTCGTAAGTCAGGTGGTAGGATGCGCGCTGGGTGCGTCCGTCGTCAAGCGTTGAGGTCACAACGATCTCATTGTCGCCCGGCTTGAGGTCGAACCGATCCACCGACCAGGCGCAGCCCTCCATCACCGCTTCGCCGGTTGTTTCCGGCGCGTAGTTATCAATGGCGGCGCGCACTTCATACGTGACCGATTTCACCTGACCGGCCGCCATGGTCTTGCCGTTGAGGGAGGTGATGTATTCAGTAAGGGTCGAATCCTCTTCAACGGGCGGCTCGAGCGTGGTTTCAAAATAGCTCTTTTGGGCGGAGGAGGCAATGTAATTCACCGAAACCGTCACGGGATAGGCCCGTTCCTTCACCGTCACGGTATCTTCAAGGGTAAAGGCCTTCGCTTCCCCGCTGCCCCAGGCGTTGACCTGAATCAGGTTGAAGCACGGCAGCAGCAGCAAAACAGCCAGCACAACAGCAACTGACTCGGCCGCCATTTTGCGCAGCACCAAAAGGATGAAGGCCACGGCGACGGCGATTCCTGCGGCAACCGCGATCACCACAACGGCAATGGTCGACTTGCGCACACCGGAGCCGTTTTCACCGATAAAGCCGCTCGCTTCGGTCAGCGGCAGATTGAGCACAAGGCTCTGCCCCGAATCGAGCTGCTGCGCCTGCGCTTCGGTTTTGCCGGAAGTGCGCAGCTCAGCCGGCAGCCCGCATTTGACCGTGACGCCCTTGACCTGAAAGCTGTTTTGGTTCGTGAGCTTTACAATATATTTATCGTGTTTCTGTTCAGCAACAAGCCCAAGGCCGTATTCATTGGTCGTTGCGGCAAAGGACGAAAAGCAAAACAGGGCGCCAAGCAGCGCGATCAAAACAACAGCTGTGATTCGTTTGTAAATCTGTTTCATAGCGGAGCCACCCTTCTGAATATACCTATACATTATTAGTATATATCGTCTTCATTTCACTGTCAAGGGACGGGGACAGGATTGTTGTTTTCAAATTTCACAAAAACACTTGCATTACAGGCGGCAATATGTTAATATACTGTTACGAACCGCAACGGATTCGCAAAAAAAGAGAGAAGGAGGGAATCATCAATGGCGATAGCAGATTTTTTTTCCACACTTGCTTATGCATTGCAAAACACGTTTGATTTCAAAACCGCCGGCAGCTTCTTCGGCTATATCATGCGCGTTCTGAATGACTTTGGTGACGTTACTGTAGCGTTTTGGAAAATGTTCCCGTAATCGCAAACAGTGAATTGATTTGTAAATGTATGTGAAAAAGAGAAAGAAGGAGGAGAAACCCCGTGGATGAGTTTTGGTCGACCCTGTTTGACGGTCTGACACATTTAAGAAGCCCTGAAACCGCCGCATATTTCTCCATGATCTCTAACAATCTTTCAAACGAATTCAGCGTTTCCATGCAGCAATTCGGAGAAAAGCTCCAGGTGTTCGGAGAATTTTTGGCTGTATTTCTGCAAAAGGTTTTAGAGGTTTTGATGGCTATGTCGGCAGAGGCTTGACAGCACATCAACACGAGCGGCGCTCGCCACCGAAACGGCGTTGCGCCGCCTATTTTTTATGGAAGGGAACGCGGTTCATCCGCTGATATAAAGCTTTGATCAGGATCAATCAAATCAAACTGCCGCTCGACGCCGGAACAAACGAGCTGACGGCTGCTGCCGCCAAAGCGCTGCGCTGCCCCGCGCGGCGCATACTGTCGCTCGAAGTTGCCCGCCGCTCCATCGATTCAAGAAAAAAAGAAGAAATCTGCTTTGTCTACCATGTCAACGTCACGGTTGACGGCGACGAGGACGCGCTCCTTGCCCGCGCCAAACCCGGCAAAGCGGAAAAATACACGCCCTTTTCCTACGTGCTGCCTGTGTGCCGGCGCGTCAGTTCTCTGCGCCCGGTGGTGGTCGGGTTCGGCCCTGCCGGCCTGTTCGCCGCCCAGACGCTCGCCAAAGCGGGGCTGCGCCCCATTGTGCTCGAACGCGGCGACTGCGTGGAGGAGCGCACCAAAAAGGTGCGTTCGTTCTGGGCGACCGGCGTGCTGGATGAGCAGAGCAACGTGCAGTTCGGCGAAGGCGGCGCCGGCACGTTTTCCGACGGCAAGCTGACCACCGGCATCAAAGACAGCCTTTGCCGCCAGATCTTTTTGGAATTTGTGCGCCACGGCGCGCCGGAAGAAATTCTGTGGTCGGCCACGCCGCACATCGGCACCGACCGCCTGGGCGGCGTGGTGCGCTCGATGCGCAAAGAGATCGAATCGCTTGGCGGCGAGGTGAAGTTCAACAGCCGCCTGACCGGCCTGATCGTGGCCAACGGCGTCATCCACGGCGTGTGCTATGAGGATAAGGCCGGCGCCGTGCATGAATTGGAAACCGACACGCTACTGCTGTGCATCGGCCATTCGGCGCGCGACACGGTGAAAATGCTGCACGACAAGGGCGTCAGAATGGAGCAAAAGCCGTTTTCGGTGGGCGCCCGGATCGAGCATCCGCGCGAATTCATCGACCGCGCGCAGTTCGGCGCTTTGGCGGGCGACCCGAGGCTGGGCGCCGCCGTTTACAAGCTCTCCTGCCACCCGGCTCACGGGCGCGGCGCTTACACGTTCTGTATGTGCCCGGGCGGCACGGTGGTAGCCGCCGCCAGCGAAACGGGCGGCGTGGTGGTGAACGGCATGAGCGAATACGCCCGCGACGCGCGCAACTCCAACGCCGCGCTGCTTGTCGGCGTCTCGCCGGAGGATTTTGGCTCTGAGCATCCGCTGGCCGGGGTGGAATTGCAGCGTCAAATCGAACGGGCCGCATTTGAACAGGGCGGCCGCGATTACAAAGCGCCCTGCCAGCTGGTCGGCGATTTTTTGCAAAACGTGCCGTCCACTGCGCTGGGCAGCGTGGAGCCGAGCTATCCCATGGGCGTCGCACCCGGCGATATTCGCCGCTGCCTGCCCCGAAAGGTAACCGACGTGATGGCGGACGCAATTGGAAAAATGGATCGGCAGCTGGTCGGCTTCGCATTGCCCGACGCGGTGCTGACCGCGCCCGAAACCCGCTCTTCTTCCCCTGTTCGCATCGTGCGCGACGAATTTTTCCAGTGCAGCATCGGGGGCGTTTACCCCTGCGGCGAAGGCGCAGGCTACGCCGGCGGCATCGTCTCCGCCGGGGTCGACGGCATCCGCTGCGCTGAAGCGGTGCTCCGGGACGAAGCGCCGTATGAGACCGAATAAAACAAACAAAGCTTCCCCTGCTCCGCTGAAACGGGTTTGTGGGAAGCATTGAAGAACCATCGTGAATTATAAATCATCGCCGCCGCACGGTTTCATGAACGGTGCGGCGGCGAGCTGTTTTGGGGATCGGGTTCGGAGCCTCACTCCGCGTGAGCGACGGACTCCGCGAACGCCGATGAGATCGCTTCGATCCTCATGGCGATAAAGAGTTTGCGGAAGAGATTCTTCTCCCCTGCGATTTTGTGCAGCAACTCATGTTCCTGCTGATAAAGAATGTCTGAAAACATCTTCTTCTCTCCTTTCCTTTTGTAGCTTCATTGTATCACCTTTGCGCCGTTTGTCAAGTCATTTTGCACAAACAGAAAGCATTTTGATTGTGCAATTTGCACAATCAAGCGAGCGACCGAACAGTCGAATCGTCCATAGATTCCGGCAACGATTTCCCGCCGTTTTGTGCATTCTGCCAATGAACCTTCCCCCATTCGCCGAATTCTTCCTTTTTCAGCTTTTTCCAACCCCCTGTCCGGTGGAAAAAGTTTGGTCACTTTTGCTTCAACGTAAAACGAGCACAGGCCGCTCCGAGAGAAGCCTGTGCTTGTTTTGTTATGTCTGCTTCTGTAAGCGCTTTGCGAATCGTCCATCATTTGGCGCGTCAAATCATGCGGTATCGCTTTAATACCACAGCCAGCCGAACAGCAGAATGATGATGATCCACTGGATGAGGCTGTATCTGACCGTGACCTTGCAGGTGTCTTTCTCTATATTGCCATATTCATCCATGACGGTCACGGTGATGGTCGCCGAACCGCGTTTCATGCCGGTCACCTTGCCTCTATTATCCACGCTCACCACACTCGGATTAGAGGATTCATATTTGGCCGTGTACTTGACGCCCTCGTCGGTGACGCTGGGTTTAAGAGTAGTAGAAGACTTATAATTCACCGTGATGTCGCTCAGAGAAACGCTCCTAACCTTAGCCTTACGCCACACGGCGTAGAGAGTGGTGTCGGCAGTTAAGTTAAAGTGAACGCCTATACCATAATATACCCCGTCTATATCCGGATCCAAATCCGGTCTGGTTGCCCAGCCACGGAAGATATATCCTTCTTTGGTTAGCTCAACGTCGGAAAGCTTGATCCAACCGTTGCCGGTCTGGCTCGCAGGAGCACCGCTGCCGCCGTTGGCGTTGTAAGTAAGCGTGTATGTGGTCGGCGTGTCATTCTTCTGCCACACGGCGTAAAGAGTGACGTTTGCCGTCAGATTGTAGCTTGCACCCGGCTGATACTGCGCCGTTGTCGCACTCGCGCTCGTCGCCCACCCCTTAAAGGTGTAACCGCTTCTTGTCGGCTTCGTTGTCGAAAGCTTGATCCAACCGTTGCCGGTCTGGCTCGCAGGAGAACCGCTGCCACCGTTGGCGTTGTAGGTGAGCGCTGCGGCGGCTTCTACGATCGCGTAATAGCTGAAATGGTTGGTTTCAAACACCAGATAATTGCCCTCAATCCGAGCGTTCATGTCTTCCTTCGATCCGTTGTTACCGATCCTGTAAACCTTCAAATTATTCCTGTTGTACCCATGCGGAATCGGTATAAGGATTCTTGCAGTTGCATCCGGTTGTGTGAGGTGGTTGTTTTTGACCAGAGAAATATCATAAAGCTTTGCGTTGGAATAATCCTTCCTCAGACTATCAACCATATCGCCATATGATACTTCATATGTTCTGAAAATCGTCACGTCGTCGGCCGAGCCTTCAAATATAATGCCGTTGGAGATTCTTTTGGTTCCTCCCTGTATGTTATAGATAAAGGCTGATCCGTCTCCATTGTGTCTGATCAGATCCGATAGTGTTGTAGTATAGTTTTCCCAGCTCTGATATTTGTAAAGAAGTTTGGCTATGCCTGTTTGGTCTGCCATAAGCAACAAATCGTTAACGGCTGAGATTCCGAGGTTGATTAAAGTTGATTTCGCAAGTTCATAATAGTCGACGTTAAGCTCAAAATGTCTGCACAGTTCGTTCATAATGCTGAAAATATTGTTGGCACTAAAGGCTTCCGCATTTTTCAGCATTTCGTTTTTCAAGCTGGACAGTGTCCTTAAAACTGCACCGGTTTTGGAATCGAGTCCGACAAGCCCGAGAATTGTTTCGGCAACCGATTTTGTTGCTTTTTCCTTCGCGCCGCCGCCAAGCAATGATTTCAAGCCGACAAATTTGCTGATTGAGTCGATCGTCAGATTCACCGCATTATAAATAAGGCAGGAGGTTGACGCGCTGATGTCGTTGTTGATCTTAAAATACCCGTTTACAGGCAGTCTGAGGCTGATTGGCGTGTAAGACGATCTGAACGGTTTTGTAATGTCATTGTAGCTTAATGTGCAAATGGCCGGAACCAGATAATAAAGCGTTTTCGCAGCCTGTATGGGATCCGTCGGTTGAAAGTTAAAGGAGTTGATCATATAGTTTTTGACCAAATTTCCGTTTTCATCATAAACGTCGATGCTGCCGGTGGTTCCCGTCGTGTTGTAGGCGTCAAAACTGACGTTGGAATAGGATTCGCCGCTGTCCTTAGCCTTGAGATTATAGATATAAATGCCGCTTTGCGTAATGTTATATGTTTTTTCACTGTCGTATTTTTTTGCCGGAATGCTGTTGATGTAATAGGTGGTTTCGCCGTTCGTCACGCAAAGCGGAAAATATCTTGTTTCACCGGTCGTATTATATGTAACGGTAAAATAAGTAACGCCTTCGCTGACGCCTTTTATTTTAATCTTGATAACACCGTCTTCTATTTTTGTGGACGTCACGGTTGCAATTGACTGATCAGCGACGGTAAACACAATTTCCGATATTTCTTCTGCGGAAGCATAGGCGTGATCAATGCTGACTGTTTTACGGTCAGACATATTGACAAAATCCGCGTTGCAAAGCGATACCATGTATTCCTGCTCCTTGCCCGCTTCCAGAAAACCGTTTTGCTTGCCGATCACCAAAGATCGGTCGCCGACAAAAACAATACAACTTGCGGAATAGCCGCCGCCGTGAGAAGTAACCGTTATGACCGAGTAGCCCGGCTTTTCGGCGGTGACGGTTGCATATTTATCGTGTGGAACGATGGATACGGATTCATCGGAGGATTCCCAAATCAGTTCTCCTGCTTCATATTCGGGCAGATAAAGAGAGTTCACCTTCACGTCGAAGGTTTCACCGAGCGTGGTTTTATATTTTTCGCTTTTTAATGTGATTCCGTAATCACCAAACGGACCGTGAGGGTCAACACCTCCGCCGCTGGAATTATAATGAATCGTCGCGTTGATCAGCGGGTCATTGTATGAACCAATGCTGATTTTTTTCCATTGCGCTTCGCTGCCGGTGTAATATACATCTTTGAGCTTGGTGCAGCCCTCGAAGGCATATTTGCCGATGCTCGTGACGCTGTCGGGGATGGTCACGCTCGTCAGACCGGTGCAGTACTCGAAGGCACAAGAGCCAATGCTCGTGACGCTGTCGGGGATGGTCACGCTCGTCAGTCCGGTGCAGTTGGAGAAGGCCCACCAGCCGATGCTCGTGACTCTGTTGGGGATGGTCACGCTCGTCAGACCGGTGCAGTCCTCGAAGGCATCATCGCCGATGCTCGTGACGCTGTCGGGGATGGTCACGCTCGTCAGACCGGTGCAGTCCTCGAAGGCAGATTTGCCGATGCTCGTGACGCTGTCGGGGATGGTGAAGGAAGTACGGGTGTTCCCGATCGGGTACTGGATCAATTCGGTTTTGTTCTTGTTATAGAGCACGCCGAAGCTGTCAGAGGAATAGTTGGGATTGTCTGTGCTGACTGATATGGCCGTAAGACCGGTGCAGTTGTAGAAGGTACGATAGCCGATGCTCGTGACGCTGTCGGGGATGGTCACACTCGTCAGACAGGTGCAGTCCCCGAAGGCATATTCGCCGATGCTTGTGACGCTGTCGGGGATGGTGACGCTCGTCAGACCGGTGCAGTAGTGG
>CADBPL010000004.1 GCA_902796535.1 Oscillospiraceae bacterium | reverse complement strand
GCAGCGATCTCTTTCGCACCGTAATTTTCTATTGCGGTTTTTTCGATCAGATAAGAAAAGGTGAGAATGCACGCGTCGGCCTTCGGCGCGTTCCCCTTTTTCTTTGGATTGAGGATCGCGGGCGAAAGGTGATCAAAGCTGTCGGTGATCATGATGTTGGTCTCCTAATCGTAATTTGTCGGGCTGACGCCCGAAGCTGATAGCTGATAGCCGATAGCTCGTTTCCCGGCAGCGATTTGCTATCCGCTATCCGCTCAAATCGGAATTTGTCGCAGACAAATTCCGATTTACGCCTTCGCCATCACGTCAATGGCCTGCCGCAGCAGGGCGACGGGCGAATCGGTCAGGGTGGTTTTGAGCGCGATATAGGGCTGCGCGGCGGCGTTGATGGAAACGCGGCTGCCCATGGCGGCGGCGAGCGCGCCCACGCGGCTGATGTCGATTTTATCAAAATAAAGGATCATGCTGCTGCCCTTCTGGCCGATCTCGTAAATGCCAAGGTCGGCGGCGGAATTGCGCAGGAGCGACACGCTGATGAGCCCCTGCACGCAGTCCGGCGGATCGCCGAAGCGGTCGATCAGTTCGTCGAGCACATCCTGCGCGTCCTCTTCGTTGCGGATGTCGGCAATGCGGCGGTACATGGCCAGCTTTTGCGGCACGGAAGCGATATAGCTTTCGGGAATATGCGCGTCAATGCGCAGGTCGATCAGGCATTTCTTTTCACTTCTGGGCGGCTCTTCGCCCTTTTCTTCGCTTACGGCTTCGCTGAGCATTTCCACATACATTTCGTAGCCGACGGCCTCCATGTGGCCGTGCTGCTCGGCGCCGAGCACGTTGCCTGCGCCGCGCAGCTCCAGATCGCGCATGGCAATGCGGAACCCGGAACCGAACTCCGTGAATTCGCGGATCGCCTCCAGCCGGTGGGCGGCCACCTCGCTGAGCTCCTTGCCGCGGGTGAAGGTGAAATAAGCGCTCGCGCGGCGGGCGCTGCGCCCGACACGGCCGCGAATCTGATAAAGCTGCGCCAGGCCCATGCGGTCGGCGTTGTCAATGATGAGCGTGTTCACGTTCGGCACGTCCACGCCCGTTTCGATGATGGTGGTGCACACCAGCACGTCCACCTCGCCCTCAAGCAGCGACTGCCATACGCCGCTGAGCTCATCCTCGGTCATTTTGCCGTGAGCCACGGCGAAGCGAACGTTTGGCATGGCGGTGCGCAGCTTGCCCGCGACGCGCTCAATGTCCTCCACACGGTTGTGGAGATAGTAAACCTGACCGCCGCGGCGGATCTCGCGCTCAATGGCCTGCGTGACGATGTCAAGATCATATTCGATCACGTAGGTTTGCACGGGGTGGCGGTCAACGGGCGCTTCTTCGAGCGTGGACATATCGCGGATGCCGGTCATGGCCATGTTCAGCGTGCGCGGAATGGGAGTGGCCGAAAGCGTGAGCACGTCCACGTTCGGATAGAGCTCTTTCAGCTTTTCCTTTTGCGCCACGCCGAAGCGCTGTTCTTCATCCACGATCACAAGCCCCAGATCGCGGAACTGAATATCTTTGGAGATTAGGCGGTGCGTGCCGACGATAATATCGATCGAACCGCGCCGCAGCCCCTTTAAGATTTTCTCCTGTTCCTTCGGGGTGCGGAAACGGGAGATCATATCGCAGGTGATGGGGAAGGTATCAAAGCGTTTTTTGATGGTCTGATAATGCTGCATGGCCAGCAGCGTGGTCGGCACGAGGAAGGCGCACTGCTTGCCGTCGGCCACGCATTTGAACGCGGCGCGCAGCGCCACCTCGGTTTTGCCAAAGCCGACGTCGCCGCACAAAAGCCGATCCATCGGGTGCGGCTGCTCCATGTCATGCTTGATCTCACTTACGCAGCGAAGCTGATCGTCGGTTTCGTCATATTCAAACCTTCGTTCAAAATCGCTCTGCATATCGATGTCGGGCGAAAAAGCAAAGCCCGGAATTTCCAGCCTTTTCTTGTAAAGCGCAATCAGCTCGGCGGCCATATCCTTCACGGCGGCCTTCACGCGGCTGCGCGTTTTCTGCCAGTCGGCGCTGCCCAGCCGGTTGAGCGTCACGGTTTTGCTTTCGCTGCCGGGGCCGATGTATTTGCTCACTAAGTCCAGCTGCGTGACCGGCACGTAGAGCACGCCGTCCTTGGCGTAGCGGATCTTGATGTAGTCTTTGGTCGTGCCGGAAACGTCCATGCTCACGATCCCGTCGAACAGGCCGATGCCGTGCACGGCGTGTACGATGTAGTCGCCGCGGTGCAGCTCGTCAAGGCTGTTGAACGCGTGCGCCTTGTTCTTTTTCGGCTTGCGCCTGTGCTGCGACAGATTCGCCTGCCGCGAGCCGTAGGTGATGGCCAGCATTTTTTCGGACGGGTATTCAAACCCGAACGAAAAACTGCCCGGCAGCACGCACACGCACCCCGCCGGAAACGCCGCCGGCGGCACGGGCATGAACAGACTGTTCACGTCTTCCGCCGCCAGTTCGTCGCGCAGCGCCATGGCCGCCTTTTCTGTTCCGGCGAACACGGCCACCTTTGCGCCCCTGGCCAGCGCGGGGCGGACGTCGTCAAGCAGATCGTCCAGCCGCCCCGTCCACGGCGGGAGCTGACGGGCGGAAACGGTCACTAAATTTTTGACGGGGGTGTCGAAGCTGCCCCGCGCCAGATTGTCAAAATAGAGCGCTTTCTTTTTTTCGTAAAGGCTCACCAGCCGGTCGAACGAGATGGAAAAGGCGTCCATGCCCTTGGAGAGCACGCCCTCGGCGAACATGGCTTTGATATCCTCCTGCATCAGCTTTTCCGCCGCCTGCGCGTGCAGCTTCACGGCGGAGGTCTCGCAGACGATGAGCATATAATCCTGCGCATAGTCGAAAACGGTCGGCTCCGTGCCGTAGAGCAGGGGAATGTAGCGGTCGAGCGATTCGATGCGCACGCCGCTTTTCAGCTTGTCAATGTCTTCTTCCAGCTGGGCTTTGACGCGGGCTGCGTTTTTGCCCTTGACGGAATCGATTTGTTTTTGGATCAGGCCGATGAGCGATTCGGCGCTTTCAAACAGCACGCTCGTGGCGGGTGTGATGCGGATTTCACCGATCTGCTCCGTCCGGCGCTGCGTTTCGGGGTCAAAGTAGGCAATGTTATCCACCGTTTCGCCCCACAGTTCAATGCGCACGGGGTAGGGGGCGGAGGGCGGAAACACGTCGATCAGACCGCCGCGCACCGAAAACTGCCCCTTGCCCTCGACGAGGTCGCTGCGCACGTAACCGGCGGCGATCAGATCTTCGGCGATCATGTCGGTGACGATCTCACTGTCCGGCCCGATGACCATGGTGTTGCGGCGCAGCACCTTCGGCGGCATGGTGAATTGCAGCGCAGCCTCCGCGCTGAGGATCACGGCGTCCGGTTCGCCGTCGAGCATGGCGGAAAGCACGCCCAGCCGCTGCTGTTCGTATTCACGGGAATGCGCCTGCGTGGGGCGAAAGCTCAGGTCGGCTGCCGGCAGCACCTCGGCGCGGCTGCCCATGGCGTTCAGATCGCCCTGCAGGCGGGTGGCGGAGGCTTCATCCGGCACGATGACCAGCGCCTTTTTCTTCTTGTCTTCGCAAAGCGAGTGGATAAAATGGGCTTTATGGATATGGGAAAGCCCGAGAACCCCCATCGGCAGGCGTTTTTGGTCAACTGCCCTGGAAAGCTCACGGTACTCGTAAAGCTGTTCAATTGATTTGCTGTAACAGGACATGGCTTTTTCCTTTTTGGTCAGTGGCTGTAGCGGCTCATGGCTTCGTCGATCTGACCGTCCACCATCAGCTCCAGCGCGTCGCAGGCTCTGGCCATGGCCTGCTTCATGGGCTCTGTGTCTTCTTTGGTGAAGCGCGACAGCACGTAATCGGCCAGATCATAATCGGGGTTCGGCTTGGCGCCGATGCCCAGCTTGATGCGGGGGAAGCGGTCGCTGTTGAGCAGCAGGATGATGCTTTTGATGCCGTTGTGGCCGCCGTCGGAGCCCTTGCGGCGAATGCGCAGCCCGCCGCAGGGCAGCGAAACGTCGTCAAAAATCACGATGACCTTTTCGGGCGGGATCTTATAAAAGCTGCAGCATTCCTCCACGGCTTCGCCGCTCAGGTTCATAAAGGTCTGCGGCTTCATCAGAATGCAGCGGCGCCCGTTGAGGGTGGTGTCGCAGATGACGGATTTGAATTTGATCTTGTTGATCTTCACGCCCAGCCGGTCGGCGAGCAGATCCAGGCACAAAAACCCGGCGTTGTGGCGCGTGACCTCATATTGCCGCCCGGGGTTGCCTAACCCTACGATCAGGTATTCCGGCGCACCGGCGGGCTGTCTGCTTTTTGAAAATAACATCGCGTGTTCCTTTTTGTCAGTCGAGTTCTTTTAGAAAGGTCTTGGCTTCATAGTCGCTATGCAGCACAAGCATAAACGGCCTGGGGAAGCGCTTCATGTAGCTGTAAACGCGGTTGCGCTCCGTTTTGTTGAACATCCGGATGGCGCGGAACTGTTCTGAACGCAGGTATTCCGGGCAGTCTTCGGGCAAATCGGGGCGGTTTTCAGTTTTATACTGTCTGTTGCGCTTGAGCAGGTGGCGGTAGCAAACCAGATTCGGCACGTCGAGATATACGACCGCATCGGCGCACAAAAAGCGCTCCTTGAGCGTGGTGGGATAATAGCCGTCAATGATCCATTTTTCCTGTGCGATCAGCTGACGGTGCTTTTCCAGCCATTCCTCACGCGGCGTGACCTTCCAGTTTTTGCGGAAAAATTCTTTGTCCAGATGCACGAGCGGCAGATCCAGCTTTTCGCTGAGCTTGCGGGCAAACCAGGTTTTGCCGCTGCCGTCGTTGCCGACGACCAGTATTCTTTTGCAGTTTCTAAGTTCTGATGCTTCCATTTTTATCACCTTTGAGCAACGGATCAGACGTTAAAGCGGAACAGAACGACGTCGCCGTCCTGCATGACGTATTCTTTGCCTTCGCTTCGCACAAGGCCTTTTTCTTTGGCGGCGGCCATGCTGCCGCAATTCATCAGGTCGTCAAAGCTGACCACCTCGGCGCGGATGAAGCCGCGCTCGAAATCGGTGTGGATCTTGCCCGCGGCCTGCGGCGCTTTGGTGCCGCGCTTGATTGTCCATGCGCGCACCTCGGGCTTGCCGGCGGTGAGGTAGGAGATGAGCCCGAGCAGGTG
>CADBPL010000003.1 GCA_902796535.1 Oscillospiraceae bacterium | reverse complement strand
TGCCCACGTTTTCGTCAAAGACCGCGGCTGAATTCATGGCGGCGAACGAACGGTGCTTTTTGAGAATGGAGGGCGCGATCTTATCCCAGCAGAAGGTGTGGCGGCCGGTCTCGCCGTGGGTGATCAGGCGGAACGCTTTGATCCATTCCTTCGATTCCTTCGTCGGCTTGATCTTCGGGTTGCCAAAGAGCATATAGCGCCACATCACCGGGTCGCCCTGCCCCCAGAAGCTGTCGTCAAAGCGAATGATGCCGATTTCCGGGCGGTAGTCGGCAATGTCGTAATCGCGTTCCCTGCCGCGGTATTCGGCGGAAAACTGCGCGAATTTCTTGCCGTAGGCGTTGAGCCCGGCAGGGTCGCCGTCCACAAAGCAGTGCGCGCTTTCCACATAAACGCGGTTGACGCCGGCGTAATAGGCGAAGAGGAGGTTGTGATACATTTCTTCGGGGCTGTGGCCGGGGTTCGTGTTCATGAACCATAAATCGACGCAGTTATACAGCGGCGTGCCGTATTGCAGCGCGGCGCCGGCCGCGGTGGCAAACTGGAGGTTGGAGTAGGATTCCTTTTGCGATTTGAAATTGGGAACGATGCCGCTGCGGGCGAATTTGTGATAGAACACGGGGAACACGTGCTCGCCCGTGAACAGGGGGGCGCCCTTGGCCTTGATCTCGTCGGCGTATTCCTTCAGCTGGCTGTCGAGCAGCCGGGACTGCGCCATCGGGTCGCTGCTCTCGCTCAGCGGAAAGACCGGAAGGCGGGTTTTGCCGCGGGACGCTAAAATGATGGAAAGATTCTGGTTGATGATGGTGTGCTCAAATTCGTCGTGCATCACGCCGATGAGGTTGCCGGCGCCGGCAAGCGCTTTTATGTATTTCTCCGGAATATCCAGCCGGTGCGTGCCGTCCGGCCGGTTGGCCCAGTCGTGATCGACCGACCGGCACAGGTGAACGAAATTCTGGAATTCAAAGTTTGCGATGAATTCCATGCCTCTTTCTTTGATCTTTTCGGCCACGGCTTTCGCCTTTTCGCTCGCCTCGTCAAGGGGATAGTGATGCGGGTCGAAATGGCACAGCACAAAGTCTACGCCCCGGCCGCTTTCGGCGGGCAGCACAAAAGAAGGGCTCCCGTCGTAAACGTCGCCGTCAAAGGTGTTGAAGCCGATCTTCAGGGTTTTGTCTGTCGTTGCGGGTTGCATCCTGCTTCACTCCTGTCAGTTTTTTGCTGTAAAGCATAATATACCCGTTCATTATAACACTTCTTCTGCTCGCTTTCAACCGTTCGGGCGCTTTTCCGGGCGTGAAACGGAGCCGAATACATTTGTTTTTTTACACTTTTCTTAAAATCGTTGCTATTCGTTCCGAAATATGGTACAATTCCTACTTGAATAAAATGAGGGTGATTGTTATGGCATTGGTAACATTAAAAGAGCTTGTGCAGCGGGCCGAACAACAAAACAAGGCCGTCGGCGCGTTCAGCGTCGGCAACATGGAAATGGTCATGGGCGCGGTCGCGGCGGCTGAAGACGCGGGCGAACCCATCATTTTGCAGATCGCCGAAAAGCGGCTGAAGAATTCTCCGCTTTCGCTCATGGCGCCGATGATGATCGCTGCGGCAAAGCAGGCGAGCGTTGATGTTGCGGTGCACCTTGACCACGGGCTGACGCTCGAATGCATTCAGCAGGCGCTGGCTTACGGCTTCACCTCCGTCATGCTTGACGCGTCGCTGCTGCCGTTTGAAGAAAATATCGCCATGACCCGTCAGGTGTCTGCGCTGGCGGAGCGCTTCGGCGCGTCCGTTGAGGCGGAGCTGGGTGTGGTCGGCGGCAATGAGGGCGACACGGCCGAGCACAAAATTCTCTGCACCGATCCCGCCGCCGCGCAGACGTTCTGCGAGCAAACGGGCGTTGACGCACTGGCCGTCGCCATCGGCAACGCGCACGGCAACTATCCCGTTTTGCCCGAGCTGCGCTTCGACATTTTGGAGCAGATCGACAACACCGTTTCCACGCCGCTCGTGCTCCACGGCGGCACGGGCATTACCGACGATATGTTCCGTCGGGCCGTTTCGCTGGGCATTCGCAAAATCAACATTGCCACGGCGAGCTTCGATCATCTGGCGCAGTACGCCAAGGCCTATACCGACACGGTCGACAAGCCCGATTATTTTAAGCTTTCCGAGGAAATGGCGCGCGGCGTTTATGACAACGTGCTGCGGCACATCCGCGTGTTTTCCGGTCAATAAACAGCAAATAAACCGCTGAAAGGGGTTTTGATATGAAGTATATCGAATTTGACAACAGCAAAAAGTACGATCTCATCCTGCTTGGGCGCGTCGCGGTGGATCTCAACCCCGTCGACTATTACTGCCCTCTGAATGAAAGCACCACGTTCAAGCGCTATCTCGGCGGCTCGCCGGCGAACATCGCGGTGGGTCTGGCCCGCCTGGGCAAAAAATGCGGCTTCTTCGCCCGCGTGTCCGACGATCAGCTCGGCACCTTCGTCACCGATTTCTTTGATAAGGAAGGCATCGACACCTCGCACATCGTCCGCTGCACAAACGGCGAAAAGATCGGCCTGACCTTCACCGAGATCAAGAGCGAGACCGAAAGCTCCATCGTCATGTACCGCAACAGCGCGGCTGACCTGAAGCTCGACGTGGCGGATATCGACGAGGAATACATCAAACAGGGCAAGGCGATCCTCATTTCGGGCACGGCGCTGGCCGAAAGCCCCTCGCGCGAAGCGGCGCTCAAGGCGGTCATGCTCGCCAAG
>CADBPL010000002.1 GCA_902796535.1 Oscillospiraceae bacterium | reverse complement strand
TCCAGGTCGCTCAGGCGGCGCAGGTCGCTTTCGATCACCTTCTGCGCGGGAATGCCTGTCCAAAGCTGAATGACCTTGGCCAGATCGCTTTCCGTCACGGTGTTGTCTTTGGCCAGCTCCGCCAGATTTTTGATGTTGTTTTCGGCCACGATGATCTCGGATTTGACGCGGGCGATGGCTTCATAGTCGGCCTCCTCCGCCTCGGTGAGCGCCTGCTCCTCCACGCGCAGCTCGGCCAGCTTCTTTTCGGCCAGCTCGTGCATGCTGATGTACTTGTTGCGCAGGTTCGCGCAGGTGCAGGCTTCGTCCAGCAGGTCGATGGCCTTGTCAGGCAAAAAGCGGTCGTTGATATACCGTTCGGAGAGCACGACAGCGCTGTGCACGAGGGAATCGCTGATCCGAAGGCGGTGGTAGTTTTCGTAATATTCCTTGATGCCCTGCAGCACCTTGTAAGTATCCTCGATCGACGGCTCTTCCACCTTGACCGGCTGCAGGCGGCGTTCGAGCGCGGCGTCTTTTTCGATGTATTTGCGGTATTCGGTAAAGGTCGTGGCGCCGATGATCTGAATTTCCCCGCGGGAAAGCGCCGGCTTGAGGATGTTGGCAGCGTTCATGGAGCCTTCCGCGTCGCCCGTGCCGACTAAGTTGTGCACTTCGTCAATGAACAGGATGACGTTGCCCTCCGCCTTGACCTCATCCACCAGCCCCTTGATGCGGCTTTCAAACTGGCCGCGGAACTGTGTGCCGGCCACCAGAGCGGTCAGGTCGAGCAGATGGATCTCCTTGTCGGCCAGCTTGGCCGGCACGTCGCCGGAGGCAATGCGCAGCGCAAGCCCCTCGGCAATGGCGGTTTTGCCAACGCCCGGTTCGCCGATGAGGCAGGGGTTGTTTTTGGTGCGGCGGCACAGGATCTGCACCGAGCGGTAGATTTCGTTGTCGCGCCCGATGATGCGGTCAATTTTGCCCGCTCTGGCTCTGGCGGTCAGGTCGGTGCAGTAAAGCCCGAGGTATTTCCGCTTTTTTTCATCCGGCTTTTTCTGCTTTTTGCCGAAGCGGCGGGGCTTTTCTTCAATGCCGCCTTCTTCGCCGTTTTCGATGTCGGGCGCGCCGGGGTTCCCCATCAGCCCGTGCATGAACGGGAAGGTGGGGGCGCCGCCGTTTTCAAACGAGCCTTCGTCGATCCCGTCAAAAGCGGCGGTCATTTGCTCGTCGATCGTGTCGAGATCGTCTTCGGTAATGCCCATGTTTTCCATCATCTGCTTGATGGGGCCTATGTTCATTTCCATCGCGCAGCGGATGCACAATCCCTCAGGCGTTGTTTTTCCGTTTTCGATGCGTTGAATAAAGATCACAGCAGGTCTTTCGTGGCACTTGCTGCACAGTGTTCTTTTCATTTTGGTACTCCTGTAGTTGATTTATTTTGAGGCTTTTGTTTCTTTTTCGGCTTTTTTCTCTGCTTTTGCGGCGGCGCGGGCGGCCTTCCCCTCAGGCGAAAACCGCGCCTGCACCTGCCGGTGCGTGTCGGGCATATAGGAAATGAACGCGATGATCGCCAGCAATGCGGAAACGGAAACCAGCGCCACGCAGGCCCATTCCGGCAGCACGGCGGCGGGCACGCGCTGCGCGATGACGCCGACTTCCGGCCCGAACAGGAACATAATGACCATCACGGCATAAAACACAAAGGTTGCGACCTTGCCGTAAATGGCGGCTGCGCCCGGAATGATGCCGAACGCGATCATGGCGGCGCCGCCCACGACAAACACGAATTCCTTGGCGAGGAACACGAAGAAGATCCAGCTGAACGCCTTCATCAGCGAGCTTTCGCATTTGTGAAATTCCAAAAACATCAGGATGGCGAGGGTAATCATGGTCAGCTTATCCGCGACCGGGTCGAGCATTTTGCCCAGCTCGCTGACCTGGTTGAAATGGCGGGCGATCTTGCCGTCGAGAAAATCGGTCAGGCCGGACGCGATCAAAACGATCAGCGCGGCGATCAGGTGACCGTGATAAAACAGAACGCCGAAGACCGGCACCATGATGATGCGCAAAAAGGTCAACAGGTTCGGTATGGTTTTCCAGTTGGTGAAATAGTGTTTGAAAGCATCCATTTTTATCACTCCTTGCAGTTGATTGCGTTATTCCCCGGTTTTGCCGATGCTCTGGCAAAGCGAGATGATTCGGGATTGGTCGACAGCCTGCTTGATTTGCGGTTTGGCCGTCACCTGCGCGACCAGGCTGCAGAACGTCGCAAGCAGGTAAACGATGAGCAGCCCTTTTAATAATCCGAGCACAGCGCCGAGCGTTTTGTTCGCCGTGTTCAGCACCGGCAGCTTTGCCGCCTTGCAAGCGCTGCTGATCAGCAGGCGCAGCACGACGATGAGCAGGCCGAAGCAAAGCAGGGTGCAAAGGGGCTTGAGCAGCACCATGGCGGCCGGTTTGATGATTTTGCCGGAAATCTGCTGCGGCGTCAGGGCGCTTTTGCTGCTTTCGTCGATCCGGTCGCTCACTTCATTCAGATCGACGTTGATTTTTTCAAGAATGGGGTTGAGATAATCCGGGATAATGCGCTCTGTCTCGTTAATGATCTCAATCGTCGTATCGGCCTCGGCAAAGTCTTTTACGTGGGCTTCGACCTTTTCGCAGACCATTCGATCCAGCAGCGTGTCGTAGCTCCACGACGCTGCCGGTTCGCCCGCTTTGAGAGCGACGCCGAAGGCCAGCAGGGTTGCCAGCAGGGTCAGCACCGAGCGCACGAACCCGCGTTTGGCGTTGAGCAGGGTCTCGGCTGCGATCACGGCGAGCAGGGCGAGGTCAATCCCGTATTGAATAGCCGGGTTCACTTTTTCCTCCTTTTATGGCAGCACCGCACATTTGGGGCGTGCGGATCGTGCCGTAAGATTTTTCGTCAGGCAGAACAGATTCAATCAAAACTTGAGCTTTTCAATCGAGCCGCCCTGCAGCACGAAGACGTTTCTGTTGATCACGGCGACGTCTTCGGTCGTGATGCTGATCTCTTTGTGCCTGGGCTTTTTGGCGCGGCTTGAACTGATCAGGTAGGCTTTTCCGTCCGAACCGGCCAGCGCGGCGCGGTTGTCGCAAAAATCGAAATAGTCGACCTTGCAGGCCAGATCGGAGGTGAACAGCGCGTTGCCCTTGTTGTTGAAGGCGCAGACCGTTGCTCCGGCGTCGTCGCTGTAGCCGTTCACCGCAAAGGCGAAGCTGCCGTTGCTGTCCACGGCAAAATGCGAAATGCTGCTGCCGTCAAGCAGGTTATCCTTGCGGTTCTTTTCGTTTTTGATCACGCTGTATCCGTTTTTGAATGCGGTGATGACCGTGTTGTTGTCGCTGCAGAACACCGTGTGCAGGCGGACGCCGTCAAAGGTGAATTCCTTGACCTTTTCACCGGCATTCTTTTTGTCGAGCGGAATGATATAGAGCTTGGAATAGTCGATGGCGTCTTTTGTGCCGATGCCGATGAGCGCGGCTTTTTTGCCGTTGGGGGAAAGGGAAATGCCGATAATATATTCGTCGGCGCATTTAAAATCGAACAGCTTGCGGTTATCCTTAACGGAATAAAAGCTGACGAGGCTTGCGCTGATGGTCGATTTGGTGCTGAACGCGTAATCGCCGCTGTTGCCGACCGCGCAGCAATAGATTTCATTGGACAGGTTGCCTTCATACACCACGCCGCTGGCGTTGAACAGCGCAAAGCGGCCGGTCTTGTTGTCGGCCATGAGCACGCGGCTGTTGCTCACCGAAAGGCGCGGCGCGGAAAACGTGTGGGGGTATTTGACCATTTCCTTTGCGGTGGAGTTGAGCAGAACAAGGCGGTTCTTTTCGAGCAGAACCAGATTTTCACCGAAGGTATCTGTTCGCAGAATGGTATTTTTGCCAACAGAAAACGGGTAGCCCGGACCGGGCCTCAGGTTGGAAAAAGCCTGAACGACCCCGTCGCTGATGCGTGAAAAGGTCACGTTGCCGATCGCCTGCGCCGCCAGAAAGAGCAGTGAGAGGATCACCACCGCGCCGAATGCAATGATCACAGCCAGATTGACCCGCTTGCGCCGCGTCGCCATTTTTTCTTTTTTGGCCTGTTCGGCCTTGCGCTGCACCACGCGCTCGGCTCTGCGCTGAGCCATGCGCTGCTCCATAAGCTGTTCCTTGCGCTGTTCCATGCGTTTGAGCATCTGATCTTCGGTCTGCTGTTTTGAAACGGGTCTGTTCGTGTTTCCTTTTTGGGGTTCGTTCTTGTTTTTGTCTTTCATGGCGTCTCCTTCTTGTAAAACACGCGGTTGAGGTAAAGCCCCTGCGGCGGCGCGGTGACGCCGGCCTGCCCGCGGTCGCGGGATGAGAGGATCTGCGGAAGGGAATCAAGGGGAATTTTGCCCAGGGAGAGGTAAACGAGCGTGCCGACCATAATGCGCACCATGTTGTAAAGGAAGCCGTCGGCCGTGACGCGAAACAGGATCTCGTCCCGCTGCCGCTCGACCGTGAAGCTTTTGACGGTGCGCACGTTGTTCACGGTGGATGCGCCGGCGGCGCAAAACGCGGTAAAATCATGCTCGCCCACAAAGTCCTGCGCCTGAGCGTGCATCAGCGTTTCGTCCAGCTTTGGCTTGAACAGCCAGCAGCGGTCGATCAAAAACGGGTCGCGCACGGCGCTGTTGCGCAGAAGATAGAGGTATTCTTTGCCGGTGCAGTCATAGCGCGCGTGAAAATCATAATCGACTTCTTCACACGCCAGCACGGCGATATCCTCGGGCAGGTAGGCGTTGAGCCCGCTGACGATCGTTTGGCACGGCAGCGCCGAGGCGGTGCGGATGTTGCAGCAATATCTGTTGGCGTGCACGCCGGAATCCGTGCGGCTGCAGCCGGTCACGTTTTCCCGCGCCTGAAACAGGCGCTCAACGGCGTCCTGAAAAGTCTGCTGCACGCTCGGAGCGTTGGCCTGCACCTGCCAGCCGCTGTAATTCGTGCCGCAATATCGGATTGTCAAAAGCAGGTTGCGCAAAGGATCACCCCAGATTGTAGGCTTTAAAGAGCAGGTTCAATGCGATCACCCCGCCCAGCAGCAGGGCGCAGCCGATGATGAGGATCGAGTCAAGCCCTTTGAGCTTCATTTGCTTCATGCGCGTTCTGCCCTCGCCGCCGGTGTAGCAGCGGCATTCCATGGCAAACGCCAGCTCATACGCGCGCCGGAAGGAGGACACGAACAGCGGGATCAGGATCGGCACCAGCGCCTTTGCGCGCTGCATCAGCCCGCCCGATTCCAGGTCGGCGCCTCTTGCCTTCTGGGCGTTCATGATCTTGTCGATTTCTTCGATCAGCGTCGGGATGAACCGCAGCGCAAGCGTCATCATCATGGCCAGCGTGTGCACCGGCACGTGAAACAGCTTCAGCGGCTTGAGCAGCCGCTCGATCGCGTCGGTGAGCATGGTGGGCGTGGTGGTGTAGGTCAGCAGCGCGCTGCCGGCAATGAGCGCCAGAATGCGCACCGCAACAAACACCGCCGTGTAAACGCCCTCATCGGTGATTTTGAAAAACTTGAATGAGAACAGCACGTTGCCGCTTGTGGTGTAAGCCAGGTTGAGCAGCGCCGTGATGAGAATGATGAACGTGATGGCCTTCATGCTTTTGAGCAGCATTTTCAGCGGCACGCGGGACAGCGCGACGCCGGCGAACAGCGCGGCGACCATCAGCCCGAGGGAGAAAAAGTTCTGACAGAAAAAGATGATGAAGATGAACACGAGGGTCAGCACGATCTTGACCCGCGGGTCGGTTTTGTGCAGCAGGGAATGACCGGGGTAGTATTGCCCGATCGTCAGATCGCGTACCATCAGCCCACCCCCTTTTTCAGCAGCGGGAGCAAGGCGGCGCAGGCGTCGCCTACGGTGTAGATGCCTTCCTCCAACGCCAGACCGCGCCGGTTCAGCTCCCGGCAGATGCGGGTGATCTGCGGCACGGCCAGCCCCATGTTTTCCAGCTCCTCGCTGTGCGCAAACACGTTTTTGACTGTGTCATACATGACGACCTGCGCGCGGTTCATGACAAGGACCCTGGTGGCGACGCGCGCCACGTCTTCCATGCTGTGCGTCACGAGCAGCACGGTCGCGCCGGTCACTTTTTTATAGTGGAGGATCATCTCCAGAATGCTGTCCCGCCCCTGCGGGTCAAGCCCGGCGGTGGGTTCGTCCAGCACAAGAATTTTCGGCTTCATCGCCATCACGCCGGCGATGGCGGCGCGGCGTTTTTCGCCGCCTGACAGATCAAAGGGCGATTTGGCGAGCAGCGCGCGGTCCAGCCCCACAAAGTCGGCCGCTTCCAGCACCCTCTGTTTGATTTCTTCTTCGCTGAGCTTCATGTTCTTCGGGCCGAAGGCGATGTCCTGATAGACCGTTTCTTCAAACAGCTGATATTCGGGGTACTGAAAACAAAGCCCGACCTTGAAGCGGATGTTTTTGATATTTTTTTTATTTTTCCAGATATCTTCGCCGTCGATCCAGACTTTGCCCTCGGTCGGCGCCAGCAGACCGTTCAGATGCTGCACAAGGGTCGATTTGCCCGAGCCGGTGTGGCCGATGATGCCGACCAGCTCGCCCTGCTCGATTGCGACGTTGATATTTTTGATGGCGCTCACGCACAGCGGCGTTTTGTCGCCGTAGTTGTGCGTCACGTTTTCCAAACGAATGATGGGCATTCCGTTACTCCTTGCGTGCTGCCAGAATCGCTTCGATGCATTCTTCTTCGTTGAGCACGTCGGTTTTGATTTTGATCCCGCTGTCAGCCAGCGCTTTGGCCAGCCCTGTTGCCTGCGGCACGTCCAGCCCGCAGCGCCTCAGGGCCTGCGGCTGCGCGAACACGCCGCGCGGGGTGCCATCCATGAGCACTTTGCCTTTTTCGAGCACGATCACCCGCTGCGCCTGCGCCGCTTCATCCATAAAGTGCGTGATCAGCAGCACGGTGATGCCCCGCTCACGGTTCAGGCGCAAAACGGTGGAAAGCACTTCTCTGCGCCCGATCGGGTCAAGCATGGCGGTCGGTTCGTCGAGCACGATGCAGTCCGTCTGCATGGCGAGGATGCCCGCAATGGCAACGCGCTGCTTCTGCCCGCCGGAAAGCTTGTGCGGCTCGGCAAGGCGGAAGTCATACATGCCGACCGCTTTGAGCGAATCGTCGACCCGCCTGCGGATCTCGTCCGGTGCAACGCCGAGGTTTTCCGGCCCGAAGGCAACGTCGTCCTCCACAATGGTCGCCACGATCTGGTTGTCAGGGTTCTGAAACACCATGCCGACCTTGCGGCGGATGAGATCGGTGTTCTTTTCTTCCTTCGTGTCAAGCCCCTCCACCAGCACCTGACCGCTTTCGGGCAGGTGGATGGCGTTGGCGAGCTTGGCGAAGGTGGATTTGCCCGACCCGTTGCGGCCGAGCACAGCAACAAAGCTGCCTTTTTCAATGTTCAGCGTCACGCCGTCGATCGTTAAGGGCAGCACGTGGTTTTCATCCTCGCCCTCATAACGGAAGGTGACGTCCTTGTATTCAATGATGTTCATGGTTTCGATCAATCCTGTTTTTTCCAGATAGCCGTTGCGCCGCAGGG
This sequence comes from Oscillospiraceae bacterium, assembly GCA_902796535.1. Classification (GTDB taxonomy): domain Bacteria; phylum Bacillota; class Clostridia; order Oscillospirales; family Acutalibacteraceae; genus UBA8612. Next base: position 1,613 of record CADBPL010000002.1, on the reverse strand, counting down.
CAGCGCCAGCCCGGTCTGCGTTACCCGCAGCCCCAGCTCGTCGCCGCTCACGCTGCCGCCGTGCCCGGGCACGATGACGCTGCCGAGAATGTATTCCATCACCGAGGGCGAAAGCCCCGTGGTGTAGGAGTTGATGAGCATGGCCACGGCATTGTCGCTGAGGATCTGAGCGCAAAGCGCGACAAAATCATACACTTCGTTCTCCAGCTTCCACACCTCGCCCCCGGGGCCTCTGCCGTAGGAGGGCGGATCCATGATGATGATGTCATAACGGCTGCCGCGGCGAATTTCGCGCTGCACGAATTTGATGCAGTCGTCCACCAGCCAGCGCACCTTGCCGCCGGCAACGCCCGAAGAAACGGCGTTTTCTTTGGCCCACTGCGTCATGCCCTTTGAAGCGTCCACATGGGTCACGGCCGCGCCCGCTTTTAAGGCGGCCACCGTTGCGCCGCCGGTGTAGGCGAACAGGTTGAGCACCTTCACTTCGCGGTTTTCTTTTTGAATGAGTTCACGCACCAGATCCCAGTTGGCCGCCTGTTCGGGGAAAAGCCCCGTGTGTTTGAAGCCCATGGTTTTGATGTTGAAGGTCAGGTCGCCGCAGGCGATCTCCCACCGGTCGGGCAGTTTGCCGAACACCTGCCAGCTCCCGCCGCCCGACTGTGACCGGTTGTAGCGGGCGTTGGCCCTGTTCCACAGCGGGTGCTGCCGCCCGGTCTTCCAGATCACCTGCGGGTCGGGGCGGATGAGGATCACGCTGCCCCAGCGCTCCAGTTTTTCGCCGTCGGTGCAGTCCAACAGCTCATAGTCTTTCCATTTATCTGAAATTCTCATTGTATTCTTAAATCAAACGGTCTCTGACAACGGTCGCGATCTCGTCGGCGAGCCGCTGGATCATCTCTTCGTTTTTGCCCTCGACCATCACGCGGATGAGCGGCTCGGTGCCGGAAACGCGCACCAGAACGCGCCCCTGATCGCCCAGCTCGTTTTCCGCGCTGGCAATGGCTTTTTTGATTTCGGCGTCCTTGGCGTAGCGCACCTTGCCGATTTGCGAAACGCGCACGTTGACCATCGTCTGCGGGAAGATCTCGATTTCGCCTGCCAGCTCCGAAAGCTTTTTGCCGGTGAGCTTGAGGATCTGCAGCAGCTGAATGGCGGTGAGCTGCCCGTCGCCCGTGGTGGCAAAATCGTGGAAAATGACGTGGCCGGACTGTTCGCCGCCGATGCAGTAATCGTTTTTGCGCATGTTTTCCAGCACGTAGCGGTCGCCGACGGTGGTCACCTCCACGTTGATGCCGTTTCGTTTGCAGAACTCGTGGAACCCGAGGTTGCTCATCACGGTCACGACCGCGGTGTTGTTTTTGAGCAGGCCTCTTTGCTTGAGGGATGCGGCGGCGATGGCCACGATCTTGTCGCCGTCGACCACTGTGCCGTTTTCGTCCACGGCCAGCAGGCGGTCGGCGTCGCCGTCGAACGCAAAGCCAACGTCGAAGCGGTTGGCCTTGACGAACTTTTGCAGCTGCTCCAGATGGGTGGAGCCGCAGCCGCGGTTGATGTTGATGCCGTTGGGCACGGCGGAAAGCACCTCAAAATCGACCCCGAGGTCGGTGAACAGC
>CADBPL010000001.1 GCA_902796535.1 Oscillospiraceae bacterium | reverse complement strand
GCTGTTCACGTCGCCCTATGTGGTGCATTTTCTGGAACGCATTCAGGTGGGCGGCAAACCCGTGGAAGAAGCCGCCTTTGCCGAGACTGTGACACGCTTGGAACCCATCGTCAACCGGCTGGCGGCACAGGATAGGCAGCCGACAGAGTTTGAGGTCATCACCGCGGCGGCGTTCGATCTGTTTGCCGCCGAACACTGCGACGTCGTGGTGCTGGAGGTGGGGCTGGGCGGTCGGCTCGATTCTACCAACGTCATTGATACTCCTTTGGTGAGCGTGATCACCTCGATTTCGCTCGATCACATGGCGATTCTGGGCGATACGGTGGAGCAGATCGCCGCCGAAAAGGCGGGCATCATCAAGCCAAACGGCAAAACGGTCTGTTACCCGGATCAGCCGGGCGGCGTGATGAACGTGATCCGAGCTGCCTGCATTGACAAGCAGAACAGCTTTACAGTGCCGAAGCTCGCCGCGGTTCAGACCGTTCAAAACGATCTGTTCGGCACGCGGTTTTTCTATGAAGGAACCGAATACGAAACCGCCATGGGCGGCGCGCACCAGATCAAAAACGCCGTCACCGCTATCGAAGCGGCGCGGCTGCTGGGCGTTTCTTTGCCGAGCGTTCAGGTTGGCCTGAAACGCGCAAAGCTGCCCGCACGGCAGGAAGTGATTCACGAAAAACCGTTGGTTTTGCTCGACGGCGGCCACAATGAGGACGGCGGCCGCGTGCTGGCCGAAAGCCTGAAGCAGGCCGGCTTGACCGGCAGGGTCACGGCGGTGCTTGGCATGATGGCCGACAAAAGCATTGATGATTATTTGAAAAATGTTGCGCCGCTGTGCAAAAGAATCGTCGCTGTGCCCGTGGCCGACAATCTGCGCGCGCAGACAGCGGAAAAGCTCAGAGCGATGGCGGAACCGTATTGCCCCGCCGTGACCGCCTGTGACAATGCCTGTAAAGCGATCGACCTTGTCGAATCAAAAATCCCGGAGGGCGAATGCCTGTTGGTGTGCGGCTCGCTCTATCTGGCGGGCGAGGCGCGGATGCACCTGATAAAAATTTTCAACGGCTGACAGACTCAGACAAACTTTTCAGCGGACAACCTCTATCCTTATGGGCAGAGGTTGTTTTTTTATTCGCCGGAACGGCAGGCAAAAGAAGGGAAACAAAAATGGAAATCTCAATTCAGGGCAAGTGCGTGACGGTGTTTCTCGAGGGCGAGATCGATCATCACACCGCCGCGCCCATTCGCAAACAGATCGACGACGCGATCGACCGCGTGATGCCGAAGCTGCTGGTGCTCGATTTTCGCGGCGTGTCTTTCATGGATTCCTCCGGCGTCGGGCTGGTCATGGGGCGTTACCGCAGCGTGTCGGCCTACGGCGGCAAGGTCGAGGCAGTCAATCTGCCGCCGCGGTGTTATCAGATCATGAAGCTGTCCGGCCTGGAGAGGATCGCCGGACTGAGAATGGCAGGTGAAAGGCAATGAGAAAAAAACCAACGAACCGCTTTGTGCTCACGCTCGAAAGCCGTTCGGCCAACGAGAGCTTTGCCCGCTTGGCGGTGTCCGGTTTTGCCGCCCAGCTTGACCCCACGGTGGAGGAGCTGTGCGACCTCAAAACGGCGGTGAGCGAGGCGGTGACCAACTGCATTGTGCACGCCTACCCGGACGGTCTGGGTGAGATCAGGATCACCGGCGAGCTGTTTGCCGACGGCGTTGTTCGCATTCGGGTGAAGGACAGGGGCAAGGGCATTGAAGATATCGCATTGGCGATGCAGCCGCTGTATTCCGGCCTTGGCGGTGAAAGAGCAGGGCTGGGGTTTGCGGTGATGGAAAGCTTTTGCGACCGGCTCAGCGTGCGCAGCACGCCCGGCAAGGGCACCTGCGTCACGCTCCAAAAGCAGATCAGGGGCAGATCCGGTGCCGACGGCGCTTGAATCACGCGAACGGCTGATTACGGAAAATATGGGTTTGGTTCACGCCTGCGCGGCACGGTTTCGCGGCAAGGGCGCGGAATATGACGATCTGGTGCAGGCGGGCTGCGTCGGTCTGATCAAGGCGGCGGACGGTTTTGACGCGGGGCGCGGCTTCGCGTTTTCCACCTATGCCGTGCCGGTGATTCTGGGCGAGATCCGCCGCGTGTTCCGCGACGGCGGCGCCGTCAAGGTTGGGCGGGTGCTCAAAGAAAAAGGGCGCGCCGCCATGAAAGAACGCGAGCGGCTCACCCGCCTTAACGGGCAGGAGCCGACGCTCGGCGAGCTGGCGCAGGCCATGGGGCTGGATGTGGAACAGACCGCCGAAATCCTCAACGCCGCGCTGCCCGCCGTTTCGCTCACCGTGGGCGATGAGGACGGAGAGCGCACCGCGGATATTCCGGTGGAATCGGCGGAGCAGGAGCTGGCGGAGCGCCTGTCGCTCGAACAGGCGATGACGTCGCTTTCGCCGCAGGATCGCGCGCTCATCGAGCTGCGCTATTCCCTCGGCCTGACGCAGTGCAAAACCGCCGAGCGGCTGGGGATGACGCAGGTGCAGGTTTCGCGCCGCGAAAAGAAGATCCTGATACAGCTGCGGCAAAATCTGCTGGAATAAGCAATTCCTGCATCTTCCTGTCATGGAAGCGCTGTGCGTGGCGCCGTTCAACGCGGTCTAATCCGTTTCGCCGCAGTCTCTCTTTTTGGTTTATCTGGAAGTCGTTTCCTTCCTCGCGGCTGTCCTCGGTGTGTGGGTGATCACCAGGGTCCCGCGCGCGGGCAAGCTGCTGTTCCTGTATAAATCAGACGGTGAACGAATCACAAAAAACAGATTTTTTTGCAAAAAATCTTGCAATGCCGTGAAAAATATATTATAATATCAAATACACGAAACAAGCCTTGTTTTGGTCATGCGGCGTGTGGGTTCTGTGCGACGGTGCGTTGCGAACCATGTCAGGCGGGGAACCGAGCAGCATTAAGCAAGCCGCACGGTGCGCCACAGTCCGCCT